>JBBSES010000175.1:0-8431 GCA_038239465.1 Gemmatales bacterium | reverse complement strand
CCCTGTGCGTGACAAGCGACGGGGGCCCAGCCCACCGGTCTTGACATCTCGTGGGGGCAAACCCCCCCCCCCTCGCCAGGGTATTTTCAAAGTACACATGGAGAATCGCTGGTGAGTTCCACCCTCCTCATCCGAGACGCCCAACAGGTCGGCCGCGCCGATTGGACGAACGCCTCCCTCCTCATCCGTGATGGCCACATTGCCTGGATCGGTCCCGCCGCCGACTTGCCGCCGCTGCCTACCGACACCGAAACGATTGACGCCACCGGAAAAATCGTCTTGCCCGGCTTCGTCGATAGCCATACGCATCTCGTCTTCGCCGGCACGCGCGAGGTTGAATTCGAGCAACGGCTGCAAGGGAAGACCTATCAGGAAATCGCGGCGGCGAGCGGCGGCATTAACGCCACGGTGTTCCGCGTCCGCGCTTCGTCCAAGGAGGAATTGAAACGGCTGGCGCGGCGGCGACTCGACCGAATGCTGCGTTTCGGCGTCACCACCGTCGAGGTGAAGAGTGGCTATGGCCTGAGCCTGGCCGACGAGATCAAGTGCCTGGAGGTCATCGCCGAATTGAACGCCGAAGGGCCGTTGGAACTGGTGCCGACGTTCTTGGGCGCTCATGCGTTGCCGCCGGAGTTCGCGCATGACCGCGAGGGCTACGTCCGTCTCCTCATCGACGAGATGCTGCCCGAAGTGGCGCGGCGGCGCCTGGCCGACTTTTGCGACGTCTTTTGCGAGACCGGCGTCTTCACGCTGGCGGAGTCAGAGCGTATCTTGACGAGGGCACGCGACCTCGGCTTCGGGCTGCGCGTTCATGCCGACGAACTGACGCCGCTCGGCGGGGCGGAATTGGCGGCGCGACTCGGGGCGGCGTCGGCGGATCATTTGCTGTGCGTGACCGACGCCGGCATCGATGACCTGGCCGCGTCCGGCACCGTGGCCACGCTGTTGCCCGGCACCGCGTTCTTCCTGGGATTGCCCTACGCGCCGGCGCGGCGCTTGCTCGAACGCGGCGTCACGGTCGCCCTGGCCAGCGATTGCAACCCCGGCACCTGCATGACCGAGAACCTGCCGTTGATCGGTACAATGGCCTGCACGCAGATGAAGATGCTGCCCGCCGAGGTTCTCACCGCGCTTACGCTGAACGGGGCCAAGGCGCTGGGACGAGCCGACCGCATCGGCTCGCTGGAAGTGGGCAAACAGGCCGATGTAATCATCTGCGACGTGCCCGACTATCGCCAGCTGTTCTACCACTACGGAGTGAATCATGTCTGGCGCGTCATCAAGCGCGGGCGATTGGTCCACGCGGCTTGAGCCGAGTCTCCCCTTTCATCATCACGCCACGGCCGCCGACGATCCGCGCCTGGGCCACTTCATCGAGCGCTACGGCGGCGACTCGTCGGCCCTGCAACCCGGCCGGCCGGTGTTGATCGGCTTTCCGCAAGATCGCGGCGTCGGCCGCAACAACGGCCGCACGGGGGCCGCCTCGGCGCCGCATCTAATCCGCGAACATCTTTACTCATTAACGGCCTGGGACGGCGAGAATGATCTCCTATTGACCGATCCGGCGCCGCTCGACCTCGGCGACGTCCATGTCGAAGGCGCGCTGGAAGAGACGCAAGACGTACTCGGCGCAGTGGTCGGCGCGGTCCTGGCAAGTGGGGCGATCCCGGTCGTTCTCGGCGGCGGCCACGAAACGGCCTATGGCCATTTCCTTGGATACGTTCAGGCCGGGCGGCGCGTTGGCGTCATCAATATCGACGCCCATCTCGACGTGCGGCCGTTCACTTCGGGGCACGGCCATAGCGGCTCCCCTTTTCGCCAGGCCATCGAGCATCCGAGTGCCTTGCTCTCGGGCCGGCATTATGTCTGTCTGGGAGCGCAACCGTCCGCGGTCGGCCGACCGCACTGGCTCTATGCCCGTGAAAAGGGGTGCGTCGTCCGCTGGTGCGAGGAAGTGCGCGAGCGTTTGCCGGAACAGTTTGCCCAGGAGCACGACCGCCTGGCCGCCGCCGGTTGTGCCGTCTACGTGAGCCTCGACGCCGACGCGGTGTGCGCCGCGGAGGTGCCGGGCGTCAGCGCGCCGAATCCCCTGGGGCTTTCCGGTGCATCCGTGGTAGCCTGCGCCCGCGCGGCCGGTCAATCGCCCGCGGTGGCCAGCTTTGACCTGGTGGAAGTCAATCCGCGCTTCGACCGTGACGGGCAAAGCGTCCGTTGGGCGGCGCTGGCCGTGTGGAATTTTCTCGTGGGAGTGGCACTGCGCCGTCTGAACGCCTCGGAGTGACGCCCGTGTGACACGTCCGCTGGGCCGCAAGCGATGCTGCCCAGGTGTCCACTATGAAAATCGTGGCGCGGAACCGATCACCTTATGGCTCGATGTGATCCATGCCGCTAGGTCTGGTATTTGAGAGCGAGTCGATGGCTATCGCCTACAAGCGAAGGATAATGCCGACTTTAGGACGGGGGCGAACTTTCGGCTCGTTCGCGTCGTAGGATTGGTATCGGAGTTGCACCCCTCCCCCTTACCTCTTTCACCCGAAAACCGAAGGGGGCAAGGCCGCCTCCGCTGGATTTATGATCTACAATACAGTGACGGCGACAATCATCTCTCGCTGAAAGGAGCGCAGCGACCATGCTAGTCCTCAGCCGCAAACTCGGTGAAAAAATCTGCATCGGCGATAACATCTGCCTGACCATCGTGGACATCGACCGCGGCAAGGTCCGGCTAGGCATCGAGGCGCCTCGGAGCGTGCCGGTCTATCGGCAAGAACTGCTCGACGTGGTGACGGGCGAACCGCGCCCGGCCGGCGCCGTCGCCGTGACTCAGTAATTACGACCGGGTCCGCCATCATTCGGTGGCGGCCCGGCCCCCAGGGCCAGGGAGCAATGCCTTTCGGGAACATCGACAAGGAAGTTTACTGCCCCGACGCCCCTTGTTTGATTCCCTTCTCGAACTCCGCCAATTGTTCCATCAGCTCGCTATCGTCTGGCTTCAACTTCACGGCTTCTTTTTGCGCGGCGATTGCCTGCGCCTTTTGACCGGCGTTGAACAAGGCAGCCGCGTAGGCATGGAGGATCGCCCCATCTTTGCGGTCGCTAAGGTCGGCCGCGCGCGCCAGGTCCGCCAGCGCATCCTTGCCTCTTTCGAGACTGACTCTGCCGCGCACGTAGTAGCCGCGCGCTTCCTTGGGTGACAGCGTCACGGCCCGCTCGGCGTCGGCCAATGCCTTGCTCAGCCTTCCTTTCTCCAGCCATAACTGTGCCCGTAAAGCGAAGGCGGGGCCGAGTTCCACGGCATCCCGGAATGCCCGTTCGAGCAAGCGCTCCTGGAAATCCGCCGGCTTACTTTCCGCGTGGGCCTGTTCGGCGCAGACCAGAGCGTCGGCGGCGGCGGCCCAGGCGGCGCCTTTCTCGGGCGGCACGCGCGCGGCTTCCACGAGTTGGTCGCGGCGTTTGGCTAACGCCGCGGCGCGGTCGCAGGCGCCACGCATCGCGTCGTTCGGTTCCTTCACCTTGTTGATTTTGCCGGCCGCGCGGAGGGCGCTCGTCAGCTGCCCTCGGGCCAGATGGCAGCGGATCAACGCTTCCAGGACCGGCGCGTCGAGGTCGGCTTCTTCCAGATGATCGAGGGCCTTTTCGTGCTGACCCCGTTCCGAAAGGATCAAGCCGAGGGTCCGCTCCGCCAGGGGATCGCCCCCCTCCTCATGCGAACGATTCGCCAGCGCGAAAGCGTCCTCCGGGCGGCCCAGCTGGTAGTGATACGCCGCCGCTTTCGCTAGACCGGCCGCGTCGTCCACGACGATCGAGAAATGCCGCAAGTTGTCGAGCGCTTCCTTCTCGTCCTTGCGTTCGAGGGCCAGACGGATCAATGGCTCCAATGCTTCGGGCGCGTCGGCCTTGAGTTTCAGCACCTGCCGATAGGTCTCGGCGGCCTGCTTGCCCTGGTCGAGCTTTTCATGCACCCGCGCCCGGAACATCAACGCGCCGAAGGTGTAGACCGATTCGGCGTCGGCTTCGGCGGCGAGGTCGAGGTTCTTGAGCGCGTCGCGCGCCTTGCCCTGCTCGAACCAGCTGCGGGCCGTGTGATAGTACGCCTTGGAGCGATCCGTCGCCGCCCCGTCCTTGAATACCGGGGCCAGCACCCTGCGCGCCTCGGTGTGCTTGCCGCGCTCGACGAGGATTTCGCCGAGCGAAACGACGTACTTGGCATTGTCGGGGAAACGCTTGACCAACTCGCGGTAGATGGCTTCCTCTTGCGCCGGTCCCTCGGCGGCTTCGACGGCCAGTTCCGCAAGCGGTACGTCCTCGGGATGATAGAACCGCGCCCGCTGAATGACGCGCCGCGCCGAGTCGGGTTTATCGTCGTGCAAATAAAGAGTGGCGAGCGTGGCGGCCATGGCCGCGTCACCGGGCGTCAGCGCTAGGGCCGCTTCGAGGACCGGAATGTCGGCCGGATCGTTCGACGGCTTGAGCGTCATCCACACCCGATAGTGCTTGCTCACTTCGTCGTGAAACTTGCGGAAGGCCTCAAAGTCGGCCGGTTCGACGCGCGATTTCTCCAACCGCGTGCGGTACTCGATCTCCACGCGGCGCGGCTCGTCGGGGTTGTGCTTTACCTTGAGGCGGAACGATCCCCAGCGCGATAGCGATACGCGGTCGCGCGGGATGCTGTCCAGGCGATGGCCCGGCGGCAGCTGGATGACGTAGCGATGAACCGACTCGAAAGGACCGCCCAACTCGAACGGCACCTTACGCTCATAGTCGAGGGTGAAGGCGAGGAAGCGGCTCCAGATGGGGCTATCGGTGATGCTGCCCTCGCGATCGCCGTCGCCGCTAAAGTGGCCCGGCACCTCGAACGTGACGCGCGCCGCGACGGGCTGATCGTAGTCTTGCAGCAGCGCTTCGTCGATGGACAGGCGAATCAGGCGGGAACTGGCCTGGGCGTCCTGCAATTCGGCGGTGGCCAGGCGGCGGCGTTCGCCGATCGGTTCATCGACCCAGTCGTGCCGCTTGTTGTTGGCCATCGAGCCGTGATAGACGATCGAACGCTCGTTGCGCGACGAGCCATCGGCGGCGACGGTCATGTGCGTGGTCGTCTCGACGCGATTGCTTTCGGCGGTGGCTGGCGGGGTGCGCATCAAGCGCAAGCCGCGCTCGCCGATGACGTAGGCCACCCGGTCGCGGTCGTCGCGCGGCAAGTGATCCCAGCCGGCCAGCGACGCCGTCGTGTCGATCCAGTGTTCCTGCCCGTCGATGGTGACGAGCAAAATGGCGTGCGACCCCCAGGGCGACGGCACCTCTTCGAGGATTTGGCCATCGTCCAGCGTGCCTAGGGTGACGAGGGCCACATCGATGCCGGCCTCGCGCAACATGACGGCCAATAACTGGCTGGTATCCTTGCAATCGCCGAAGCGCGTGTCGAGCACCTGCGCCGGCGTGTGCGGCGTGTAGTCGTGCTTCTCGCCGACCGAGACGTAGCGCACGTTGCGCCGCACCCAATAAGTGAGGGCGCGCGCCTGGGCGATCTGCGTCTTGAGGCCCTTCGTCACTTCGCGCGTGATTTCGCGCAAACCAGGGGTGCATTCCCAGCATTCCTTGCGCAATTGCTGCTTCCACTCGAAGACCTCGTGCCAGGAAGCGAACGTCGAGGTCGCCACCTGCAACCGCAGTTCTTCCTTCGAGGGCAAGCTGTCGTCCTGCGGCAGCTGCGGCCGATGGACCGCCTTCCAGTGATAAGTCCGCGTCTCCTTGTCCTCGGTGATAACCGGCTCGATCTTGCCTCCCGTGGCGGCGTAGGTGAGCGGCTTCGCTTTCGGCAATCGCAGGCGCATCTCGTCGCGGACGACGGGATAACGGTCGTCGCCGAAGGTATAGCGGTTGAAGAAATGGCCACCGTGTTCCGGGTTGCGGCCGCGCGTGGTCCAGCGCACCTCCAGGCAGTCGCCGACTTCGAGCGTGGGGAATGAAATGACGAGCATCTTGCCGGTGTCGTAGACCTGGAAGTCCGTGCCCAGGTCGCGCAATTGGACGTGCTTGGCCTCGACCGGCACCTTTTTGCCGTCCGCCTTGATGACGCGCGCCTCGTTCAGCGTCAGCTTCTCGTACGCCGGCGTGAAACTGATGCTTCGATATTCGCCGAGTTTGTCGATGGCCTTACGGCTGTTCAAGCGCGTGACTTCATGCGTGACGCTTTCGACCGTTCCGTCCGCCTCGATGAGATGGCTAACGCCGGAGTACAGGGTGCAGGCGGGCGCGTCGTCGAGGAACGCCTTGGGCACGGTCGCCCAGGCCGCGGGATCGTAGATATAGGGAACCGGCTCGCGCGAGGGGCCGCGCGGCACCGGCCATTCGGCGGCGGAAGCGGGAAGGAGGCTCCCCAGGTGGCAGGCGAAAACGAGAAACAAGGCCCGGCCGCGCGGTCCTGGCATGGCACGATCCCTCGAAGGAGGCGTCTTGGGCTTGCTTTACTACGTCGGAAATGCCGCCGGGGGAGGAGAACGGCGCATTTGCCAGCCTGCATCATACCTGAAGCGCTCGAATAAGGTTATCCCTCCCAGGTTCGGGGGGCAAGCCCCGGTCGATTCCGGCAAGGATCGAGAGGGGCCGCGCGGCAACCTGGGCGAACCGCGATTGAAAAACCGATCGATCCGGTTATGCTAACCGCGCGGGCTTGTCCGTGTGCCGCAAGGCGTTGCGCGCGCCACCTCATGACGAAGTGGCGCGTTCCGTTTGGTCGAACGAGGTTTTGTTCATGGGACGCGCGATCCGTACCTTCACCGTTCTGCCCCACTTGCCCGAGCGCCTGCAAGCCCTGCACAAGCTCGCGTACAACGTGTGGTGGTGCTGGAACCACGACGCCGTCTCGCTATTTCGCCGCATCGACACCGACCTGTTCGACCAGGTGGAAAACAGCCCGGTCAAGCTCCTCGGTGCCGTCGATCAGCCGCGCCTCGAGCAATTGATGCAGGACGACGGCTTCCTCGCCCACATGGACCGCGTCGAGGAAGCGTTCAACCACTACATGAACGCGACGACGTGGTTTCAGGAGACGTATGGCGCCGAGGCGTTGCAGAAGTGTCAAATCGCCTACTTTAGCGCCGAGTTCGGGCTGCACGAAAGTATACCCGTCTACTCAGGTGGCCTGGGCGTCCTGGCCGGCGACCATTTAAAGAGCGCCAGCGACCTCGGTGTCCCCCTGGCCGGCGTCGGCCTGATGTACCGCGAGGGGTACTTCCGCCAATACTTGAACGTGGACGGCTGGCAGCAGGAGCGCTACCCCGAGAACGATTTCTTCAATCTGCCGCTGATCCCCGAGGTGCGCCACGACGGCACGCCCCTACTGATTAGCATCCCCTTCCCCGGACGCGAGGTGTTCGCGCGCATCTGGCGCATCCAGGTCGGCCGCGTGCCGCTCTATCTGCTCGACACCAACATCCCGCGCAACAGTGCCGACGATCGCGGCATCACCTCGCAACTCTACGGCGGCGATAGCGAGATGCGCATCAAGCAGGAAATGATCCTCGGCATCGGCGGCATCCGCGCCCTGCGCGCCCTCGGCAAGACGCCGACCGTCTGCCACATGAACGAAGGGCACTCCGCCTTTTGCGGACTGGAGCGCATCCGCTTCTTCATGGAGGATCACCACCTCGATTATCCCGCGGCGCGCGAGGCGGTCGCGGCCGGTACTTGCTTTACGACGCACACCCCCGTGCCGGCCGGCAACGACGTCTTCTCGCCGCAACTGCTCGAACATGCCTTCCAGGCGTATCTGCCGACGCTCAAGATCGACCGCAACGAATTGCTCTCCCTGGGCCGGCAAAATCCGAGTGACACCAACGAGCCGTTCTGCATGACGGTGCTAGCCATCCGCCTCGCCAACGTCAGCAACGGCGTCAGCAAGCTGCACGGCACCGTGTCGCGCAAGATGTGGCATGGCATCTGGCCCGAACTGCCCGAGCCCGAGACGCCCATTACGTCGATCACCAACGGCGTCCATACCCGCAGCTGGCTCGCCGCCGAAATGGCGCAGCTCTACGACCGCTATCTTGGCATCCAGTGGGAAGAACGGCCGACCGACCATAACATCTGGAAGCGCGTCGATCACATCCCCGACGCCGAACTGTGGCGCACTCACGAACGCTGCCGCGAACGCCTCGTCGCCTTCGCGCGCACGCGCCTCAAGGCGCAACTGCGCCGCCGTGGCGCTCCGCCCGCCGAGATCGCTCGCGCCGATGAAGTCCTCGACCCCGAGGCGCTGACCATCGGCTTCGCGCGCCGCTTCGCCACCTACAAGCGCGGCACGCTGGTCTTCCGCAATCTCGAACGATTGGCGTCGATCATCAATAACAAAGAACGGCCGGTGCAGATCATCTACGCCGGCAAGGCCCACCCGCGCGACCCCGGCGGCAAGGAACTGATCGCCGAGATTCACCAT
>JBBSES010000174.1:0-8445 GCA_038239465.1 Gemmatales bacterium | reverse complement strand
CGCTTACGCGACCCCGCTCGCCGGGGCGCGGCTAAACATCGATTCGCATGAAAATCGCGCGTTCCACAGGAGGTACAATATGGCAAACTTTCCCCATCTCCTTGCCTCCGTGGCCGCCGCGTTCGCATGTTCGGCCGCCTACACTCGCGGCCCAGGCGCACCGCGAAGCGGTTTACGCGCACTTTCAAAGCACTGGCTGGCTCGATATTGGAAATATCGAGAGGCGCGAGGACTGCTGGCTATCACCGGCGTCCGCCACAATGTGGCTAAAAGCCGCGGAATGCGACGCCTATACCGGCAATATCGAAGGCATGTCCAACTGCCTGGCCAAGGTCATCGTCTTCGGCGGCGACGCGGACAAAGATAAAGCCGTCAAGTTCATCGCCGACATCGTGAAGGCCAAGGCGCTGCCCAAGGCGCCGCCGCCGAAGCCGACGGCCGAGGGCATCAAGGAGATCGCCGATTCGTATTCGTGGCTCAATATGCAGCCGCGTTCCATCCGCGTTCTTCGGTATCACCAGAAGCTCGTGGGCAAAGAGGCCAGGCTCCTCGAAGAAGACTACACTGCGGAATGGCTCCTCGTCCTGAAAAAATTCAGTTCCGGGCGCATGGACAATAAGACCGTGGTGTACGGCCAGGACGTATCCCGTAAGGAAGATCGCCTCAGAGTCGTCATCCCATATCCCTGCTCGAAGGAAGCGCTGGCGGCGGTCGTCAAGGCGCTGAAGGAAAAGCCGCTGGAGTAATTTGTGAAACAGCCTCCGCGCTCCCCTTCGGGTCGCGGCTAAACGATAAAGGGAGTCCGCATGTCGCAGATTCAGGAGCGCATCGCCCAGTTTCGCAAAATGGCGGGCGACGATCCCGATAACGAACTGGGCCATTTTCGCCTCGGCCAACTCTACGCCGAAGCGGGCCAGCTGGAAGACGCCGTCGCGTCGTTTCGGCGCACCCTCGAATTGAGCCCGCAATTCGCCAAGGTGTTCCAGCTGCTGGGCGATACGCTCATCAAGCTGGGGCGGCGCGAGGAAGCGGTCACGGTGTTGAAGGAAGGCTTCGTCGTCGCCGACGAGCATGGCCACAACATGCCGCGAGACGAGATGGCTAAGATGCTGACGACGCTGGGCGAAGGCGTGCCGGCCGTCACCAAGGCCGCGGCGCCTATCGGTCCATCGAGCGGTTTTCGCTGCCAGCGCCCCGGCTGCGTCGGCGGCGCCCAGGCGCACGCATTGCCTCGGCCGCCCATGAACGACGAATTGGGCCAGCGCGTCTTCGCCAGCATCTGCGCCGATTGCTGGAACGACTGGCTGCGCAACTACAGCGTCAAAGTCATCAACGAACTGCGCCTCGACCTGAGCCGCGAAGATCACCAGACGCAGTACGACGAATACATGCGCGGCTTCTTCGGCTTCGAGAACTAACCATCGTGATGGACCTCCGCGAATACCTGGTCAGCCACGGCAGCGCCGGCGATTTCGGCCGCTTCCGCGCCGTCGACGAATTGCCTCATTGTCGGGGCGAGCGCGTCGTCCTGCGCACGCAACGCGGCGTCGAAATCGGCGCCGTCCTTTGCGCCGCCACCTCGGCCCATGCTCGAATGCTCGACGAAACTTTCGTCGGCGAACTGCTCCGCGCCGCTTCGGAAGAGGACGAGCGCATCGTGGCGGGCGTTCGGGCGCGGGAGCAGCGCCTGTTCGAGGATGCCCGAACGCTGGCGGCCGAGTTGAAACTGCCGCTGCAGATCCTCGACGTGGAAGTGCTGCTCGATGGCCATCAAGTCACGCTCTATTATCTGCGTGAAGCGGACTGCGACGAACGGCCGTTGGTCAGCGCGCTCTCGAAGAAATACGAGGCGCTGGTGGCGATGCGCGACCTCGCCTTGCCGGCCGGCGCGTCGGCGTGCGGCAAGCCCGATTGCGGCAGCGGCGGCTGTACCTCGTGCGGCACCGGCGGCGGCTGCTCCAGCTGCGGCAAGACCTTGGGCAAGGAAGTGAAGGAATACTTCGCGGGGTTACGGCAGCAGATGGAGACGCGGCGCGTACCGTTGGCGTGATCAAACATCGCCGCGAATGCGCGTCAGCGCCCGCGCCGCGGCCTCACGGACCTTGGCGTCGTCGTCCTGAAGGGCGTTACGCAGCGCCGTGAGGGCATCGCCTCCGGTCTCCCCGCGCGGCGCTCGAGGAGCCGGCGCCGCTACCGGGATGCGTTCGCCCAACGCTACCGCCTGTGTCGGCTGGTTTTCGCGCTCGGCGGCGGAAGGCGGGATGGGCACCGATGCCAGCGCCTGCGCCAGGATTTCCTCGTCCAGCGCCGCCAGCGCTTCGGCGTCGGCCACTACCGTGGGACCGATCTCGCCCAGGGCCCAGGCGGCCTCGCGGCGCACGTAGCGGTCGCCCGTTTCCAGGGCGTCCGCCAGTTCCGGCACCGCGGCGAGACCGACGCGGCTGAGGGCCTGCGCGGCCAGACGGCCGAGGATGAAATGCGGCGACTTCATGGCCTCGGCCAGCGCGGCCACGGCGGCCGCCGCGCGGGGACCGATCAAGCCGAGGGCGTGCGCGGCCGTCGTGCGCACCTTGAGGTCATCGTCTTCCAAAGCCACAGCCAGAGCGGGCGCGGCGGGCCATGCGCAATGGCCGATTCGCCCCAGGGAGGCCGCCGCCTCCCGGCGCACGCTCGCGTCGGGGTCGCTGAGGGGGAGCAGCAACGAACCGACGCCCGCGGCCCCCATCATTCCCAACATGCGAACGGCCTCGGCGCGGACCAAGGGTTCCGGCTCGGCCAAAAAGGGATGGATGCAGCGGATCGCTTCCTCGCGCGGTCCCTGGCGGGCCAACGCATGGAGCACGGCGAGCGGCTCTCCCGTGCGTTGTCTCATCCTTAAGTGCGACGAAATCATCGGTATGTCACTCGATGAGGACCGGGGGCGATCCCACGCTACTGGGTGAGCGGCGCGCGAAAATTCCCATCCACCAGCCACCCGCGAGCAGGGTTGGGTTAAGCTCAGCATTGAGCCTGGAACGAAAGTATTCGCGTGATAGGAGAACTGTAGCACGCATTCCGGCGCGGCGGCCGATTTTTGCGGAACTCTCACACTGCGGTCCGCAAACGGCAAGCCGTGGTTCGGGCGGAGTGCCTCACTGCTTGTCGCCTACCATCGCGGTGAGCGCTTTCATCACCTCGGCTGCCTTATTCTCGGTCAGTTCCCCGGCGCGGAACGCGAAGTTGCCGACAACCTTCTTCTTGACGAAGAGCAGTACGGTCACGTCGGCGTCCTTGCTCAACTTGTAAGTCGGCGGTCCGGCCGCGTCCTCAAAGATGCCCACCGGCAACGTGCGAAGGGCGTGCTTTTTCCCCCACGCGACCACCTTGGGATCGAGCGCCGGTTGGTCGTCGCCGAGGAAAGTGACCCAGCCGCGCAGGTCGTCTTTCTTGTGGTCGGCCACTGCCTTGTCGAGTTGGCCAACGAGCTTGCCGAGCGGTTCGCTCAGGTCGCGCGCGAAGACGACGACGGCGGGGCGGTCGGCCGTCTCGCAGATGAAGCATTGCGCCTGGCCACGCGCCGCGCCGGTCGAGAGGGTGAACGAGTACGGGCCGGGCCGTTGGCCGACGGGAGTTCCCGATTGGCACGGCTCGATGGCCGACGCCGCCGATGCCAGAGCGAGGACGACGATAAAGGAACGGGAAAGCACGATTATCTCCCTGGTAAGGCCGCCTCGGCTTCCCGAGGCGTCGGCGTGTTCAATTCCTCGCGGACGGCAACGACGGCTTGCGCGTCGGCCTTGGCCCATACCCGTTGCGCCACGGCCCCGAAGCGCTCCGCCTCGTCGGCGCGGCCCTGCCGATTGCACAAAATTTGCATGCCCAGCGCGGCCCGATAGCAGCCGGCGTCGTGGGCCAGCGCTTCGAGGAAGGCTTCCTCGGCGACCTCGTCCATGCCGGCGCGGAGAGCGGCGACGCCCCAGGTTTCCATGTAGTACGCACCGTTGCCCCAGGCGTGATGCGCGTAATCATCCTTGGACTTGTCCACCGTCCGAGCGAGGAGTTTCAATCCCTCGTCGGGGGCGCCCGACGCGCACAGGAGCAAGCCTTGCACCTCCCACAAACGCAGTTCGTACTGCTTGCCGCCCTTGTTCTGGGGATAGGCGCCGCGCAAGACTTCCACCTCGGCGGCGGCGCGGTCGGTGTTGCCCTGCTTCAGATAGAGGAGGGCGGCCAGGTAGCTAGCGGTCAGCTTGTCGGCCTTGCGGAAGTGGTCCACCACCTTGAGGGCGGCGTCAGCGTCGCGCTCGGCCAGGTGGAGGCGAAACCAGGGCAGCCAGTGCTGAATGCCGAGGCCGTTCACCTCCTCGCGCAGGGCACGGGCCTCGCGCAGTCGGCCATCGTGCGTCAAGGAAAGCGTCAAGATTTCCAGGTGATGGTTAAACTGCGAATCGTCGGCCGGCTTGACGGCCATTTCCTTGTGGTAAGCGCGCTGGAGTTCGATGGCCCGCGCCGAGCGGTCGCTCGTCTTGTCCCAGCGGCCCAGGCGCGTCGCCAGATGCGCCTGCATGTGAAAGGCGTGCGCGATGCCGGGCGACGAGCGGATGTAGTTCTCGGCGTTGCCCCAGCCGAGGGCCGGCCGTTTGGTGTTCTCGTAGTAATGCACCAATTCGTGATTGGCGCCGGGATGTAAGGGGTTCACGCGCAAGAGCGCCTTGTAGTACGGCACCGCGGCCAGGCCCGAGTCGGCCAGCTGGGCGCGTTGAAACCAGGCTTCCTCGTCGTCGTCGTAGAGTGTCAGCAATTCGTCAATGGTCTTGGCGGCGGCCTTGCGGCGCTGGTCCTCGGCGATGGCGCCGACCAGGCCCTTCTCCTGCAAACGAGCGGTAATGAGCTTCTGCTCGCGGTCGCTGACCTTCGAGAGATGCTCCTTAGCCTGCCCCAGCGCGGTGTGGCCGTTGTTCTTGCCCCACTTATCGAGGGCGCGGCTCAGTCCCCACCAGGCCATGGCGCACTCGGGGTCGTGGCGGGCGGCGGTCTCGAACGAGCGTGCCGCCTCCATCCACACATAGGAATAGTAATAGCCCAGCCCCTGGTCGAAGAACGCCTGGCACTCGGCCGACGACGTGCTGACGCGATAGCTGAGCAGGCACAGGTTTGGCACCGGCTTGGCGGGGAGCAGTCCGGTCAGGGGCAGCTTGTCGTCCGCGGCGAGCGCGAGGCCGCCCCCGCACAGGAAAAGCGCGGCAATCAGCCGGCGAAAAAGGAGCATGGGATATTCCTTCGATGGCGGGCGTCGTGGAGTTTATTGTGAACGTCGGAAAGACGTTTCACCAGCGCAAAATCGGGGTGAAGGGGAATCGAGCGACGGTCGCGGCTCCGCGGCGTTCGTTTCCCTGAACGTAATGCCCTTTGCATGGCCGATGCGCTTTTTCCCCCTTCCCGTCGTGCCGTATGCTATGGTTCTACCGACGACCTTCACGAACTCGCCAATGACCGAGGTCAACCCGAGACGGGCGTTCCCGTGACGCCTCCCTCGCGCCCCACGCCGGGGCGACCGGCCAACTCCCGCCGAGCGCCGGCAGCGATCCTCTTTACCTTCCGGGTGCGCGGTGGTTTCCCTCTGGCATCGACACCCGGCGAAAGAGACGCGCCCGCAGCCGGCCCCCGCGGGTCCCGCGGGCCGCGACCGCCGGGCCGCCCCTCGTTTCCCGTGCAGCTTTCGCACGACGTGCCAGCCCATCGCGCTGGTGGAAACGATCGCCGTTCCCGTGCAGGTGCGCAACGTTTCGACGGGCGGCATCGGCCTGCTCTGCCGCGCCCCGGTGCCGCCGGGCACGTTTTTCGCCATCGAATTGCAGAACAACCGCGGCGGCTCGTCGCTGCGCTTGCGCGCGCGGGTCATCCATACCACCCGGCACGACGGCAAGACGTGGCTGCTCGGCTGCGCGTTCACCGAACCACTGAGCGACGAACAGCTGCAAAGCCTGCTGTGAGCGCGGGGCGGGGACAGACTCCATCGAGGTGCTATGCATCATGGCCCATTTTTGCGACCGTTGCCGTCAGCTGCATTCGGGGGAACCGGGCCGCTGTCCCCACTGCGCGGCGGCGAACGGAACGGTTCGCAATGGAACCAGGGAAGGGAACGGCGAAGTGCCAAGCCACGAATCCGACGCCGAGATCGATTTGGCCAGTCCGGTGGCCCACGCGCATCCCGAGTTCAGCGGCCCGCCCAGCGGCGCTTCCTTTGCCTCGTGGACCGATAAGATCCCGGCCGGGGACGAGGACCGTGGCCGCCATGCGCCGCACGGTCCCGGGTCGCGGCCGCGCATTCTCAGCGGCCCGTCCGAGGCCGAGGAAGCGAGCGCCGACGGGGAAATCGACCTGGACGTGCCGCCGTCGCCCGCGGATGGACCGCCGAGCGGCGCTTCGTTTACCTCGTGGACGGCCCTGGTGCGTCCCCGCGACGAATCGATCGACGACGCTCCCGCCTCACCGCAATCGAAGCCGCGCAATCGCTTGACGCCGCGCTTGCCGCCGCCGCGCGCGGACGATATCCCGGATGCCTTAACCGCGCGCGCTTTGATGTCGGTCTCGCCCGAGCCATCGCCGCCCTTGCCGCGGCCGCCCCGCTCGCGCTGGCTGGCGGCGGTGATCGTCGGCCTGCTGCTCGGCATCCTCGCCTACGCCGCCCTCTGGTGGTTCAACGCCGAACCGGGACCCTCGGAACGACCGTCGGCTTCGGCACGTGATATGCGATAACTAAAGCGCGGGACGAAGCACCCACCTCCCGGCTTTCACCCCCTTTCGGCGAGGACCGCTCGCGATGACAGGCAACGCATCCACCCCCGCGCTGGACACCATAGGCAATTACGATCTCCTCGAAAAAATCGGCGACGGCAGCATGGGCATCGTCTACAAGGCGCGCCACTGGCAAACCAAGGACCTGGTCGCCTTGAAAGTCATGCACGCCCATATTGCCCGCAATCCCGTCTTGCTCAAGCGCTTCGAGCAGGAATTCCGCATCACCAGCAAGCTCGACCATCCCAACGTGGTCCGTGCCATCGAGTATTGCGTCAACGATGGCCGGCCCTACCTCGTCATGGAACTGGTCCAGGGGGAATCGCTCGGCGAACGCCTGGAGCGCGACGGCAAGATGCCCGAAGAGGACGCCATTCGCATCATCGTGCAGATCGCCCACGGGCTGCACCGGGCACACCGCCAGGGGTTGATCCACCGCGATATCAAGCCGGACAACATCCTTCTCATGGCGGAGGGCAAGGCCAAGCTGACCGACCTGGGATTGGCCAAGGACCAGGACGCCGCCGCCGACCTGACGCGCACCGGCCGCGGCCTCGGCACGCCCGACTTCATGGCGCCCGAGCAATTCCGCAACGCCAAGAATTCCAGCATCCGCTGCGACGTGTACTCGCTCGGCGCCACTCTCTACCAGATGGTCACGGGCGAACTGCCCTTCGGCGAGGCGGAGCCGATCAAGGCGATGACGCGCAAGCTCAAGAACGACATCAAGGAGCCGCGCCGCGTGATTCCGACCCTGTCGGAGCGCACCGACTGGGCCATCCGCCGGGCGATGAGCGCCGAACCCGACCGCCGGCCGGCGTCGTGCCGCGAGTTCGTGGAAGACCTGATCGGCCAGAGTACCCGGCCCGCCTCGAACGCCGACCTCGGCAGCGATGCCGATACCTGGTACATGGTCTATACCGACGCCGACGGCATGATCCGCACCGCGAAGGGAAGCACCCGCGCCATCCAGCGCTCGCTGCGCGACGGCGCCCTGGGCGATCCCAACAAGGTGCGCGGCAGCCGTGTCACCACCGGCCCCTTCGACTTATTGCATCAATTCCCGGAATTCCGCGATCTGGTGGTGGCCCCCGCGCCCGGGCCGCCACTGTCGGAAATGAGCATGGCCAATCTGGCGCGGCTGAATCGTCCCTCGCGCGCCGCCGACACCATGCGGATACCCAGCAACGGGCAAACGGCCGTCCGCGAGGAATCACCCAAGGAGCGCAAACCGGGCGTCACCACGCAAATCGCCATGACCCCGGTGGCCAAGGAAGACGCCCCGGAGATCGACCTCTCCCCCGTCGAAACCCCTGGCACTACGTGGTGGAAGCTCCTGGCTTTGGTCGCCGTTTCCGCCGTGACGACGATTGTCGCTAGCCGGTTCATGTTTCCGGGACGGTAAACAAATAGTGGACGGTGGTTGGTGGACGGTGACAGAAGACAGAGACCAGAGGCCGCCTCACGGTCCACTCGTATTTTCCGTCCACCGTCCACCATTTAAGCTGCTTTTTTACGCGGCCCCCTGCCGCGGGCGGCGGCGCCGCCCCCCCCCCCCCCCCCCCCCCCGGCGCGCGGCCGCCCCAGGTCACCGCCCCTCGGTTCCCATGTCCCCGTCCCCCCTACCAACCGCTCACTCCGGTTAATGGTGCGTCCGGCGACCCTCCT
>JBBSES010000173.1:0-8497 GCA_038239465.1 Gemmatales bacterium | reverse complement strand
GGATTCCGGTGGGCCTCGCTACCGCTCGACCCACCCTACAGTCGTTTCAATAGCCGCTTCGCGTTCTCGTGGTACACCTGACGCAGCACCTCGGCCGGCAGATCCAGTCCCCGCAACGGCGGCGTCGCCGCGCCTCCTTCCGCCGGCTTGTGGTCCGGGTCGGCGATGGGACTGTCGCCCTCCCAGGCGCTCTCCCACAGCGTCCGCTGACTCCAGTAGCGGCTGACGTAGTGTTCGCGCGGCAGGTGATGGCGCGTCACCAGATCGACGCCGAAGAGGAAGCGGTCGGGATGGCGGCACATCAGCGAGCGCACCGCGTCGCGATTCGCCGAGGCTTCGCGCACCTGCCATTTCGTGGCGCTCGTGTCGTAGTTCAGGTGCGGGTAGCGTTCGAGCAATGCTTCCAAATGATCGGCGTGTTCCACGTCGCCGCCCATGTGGGCGCCGATCCAGGTCACGTCGGGAAATTCCTCGAGCATGCGCCGCAGGCCGACATATTGGTCCGCCTTGGTGCCGAACTTGGCGGCATCCGTGTAGACGGTGCGGAACCAGACGTCCGGGTCGGCGACGTGGACCATGAAAACGCGCACGCCGGCCGCGCGGGCGCGGCGCACCGATTCCACGCGCCAGGGGGCATCGACGAACAGGCCGCGCTCGCGGCCGCGCGGCGCCGACCAGAATTTGACGATGTCGATGCCTTCGGACAAGAAACGGTCCAGAAGTCGATACGCCTCGTCGTCCGCCGCGTCGATCTTCGTCTTCCCAATCGGGCCGTTGAAGCCGAGCCGGAGGCCGAAGCGTTCGCGCAAGGCCGGGATGTCGTCCGGCGGGCACATGGTATAGGTGCGTTCGATGCCGAACTCGGCGGCGACTTCGAGCATCAATTCCGCGGCGGCGATGCTGGCCTCGGGGCCAGCGCCGCCGGGCGGGCCGTCCTTCGCCTCGCCCGGTCGGGTGAGCGTGACGTGCGCGTGGGCATCGATCAACGGCGGCCCGGCGTAGCGCAGATGACCGCGTTCGCCGAAGTCCAGGCCGGTCATGTTGTGTTCGAGCGGCGCGGCGGTATTCATGATGTCACCCAGCGAATCGCATGGAAAAGTACATTCTTGGCGAGCCGTGGCTCTCCGCGGAAATCCACGGAGGGCTAACGCCCTCCGCTCGCCACTTCACTTTAGAACAACACCGGTTTGCCCAGTTTCCGCCGCGTCGTGGTGAACTGGCCGACGTGCATCATCGTGTGATTGCCCACCAGGACGAACAGCGCCCCGAGGTTCGGCGCGAACTGCGGCATGACCGAACTCGGCTTGTCGAGGTCGGCCTCGTCCATTTTCTCGAGTGTCGCCAGCGTGGCGGCGCGCGTCTGGTGAAACAGCTTCAGATATTCCGCCTTGGTAAGAAAACCCTTGGGCGGCTCGACGGCGGCCCTCTCCTTGGCGTGTTGCTCGGGAAAGCCGGCCGGCAGTTCCGGGTAGACGCCGCCGGGCAGCGCACTGGCCAGGCGCTGTTCGGACGAGATCACGTGCCCGAGTTGCCAGGCGATATGGTTGGCCGCGGGCACCGGGCGTACCAGCAGGTCGGCGTCGGACAGGTCTTCGAGGTGCATGTTCAACAAGTTTTGCGTCGAGTGCAGCAACTGGCGAATGGGGTCCTTGGCGGTCACGATTCGGTCCTCCGAACGTTAGGGAAAGACGCGGCCGTTGAGCAAAGCTTGGACGCGGCGACCCCACCGAAGGATTCCGACTTTTTGACCGACCGTTGAGCGCCGCCCGTCCGCGTGGTAGAAAACCGCTTTGCTCTTCCCTCCCGAGGAGTCCTCCGCCGTGGCCGAACCTCTCCGTTGCGTGTCGCCGCACGCCGTCATCACCGGCTGGGATTTCAGCACCGGCGCCGTCAAATGCCTGGCGTTCGACCTCGAAGGCCGCACGCTGGCCGAGGTCCGCTTGCCCACCGATCTTTGGACGGAAGGCGGCGTCAGCGAATTGAATCTCATGCAGCTGGAAGGCCAGGCGCGGGCCAGCGTCCGCGCCATGGTGCATCGACTGAGCGACCTGAGGCGTCTGGGCGACTGGCGGGCGGGCGGCATCTCGGCGACGCATCATACCTCCGGGCGCATCGACGCCGATCGGGTGCAAGTGCGCCGCGCCATCTGCTGGAACGACCATACCCTGGCGGCGTACCATGCCCGCGGCCTGGAAAGGCTAGGCGGCCAAGACCACGTCAAGGAGTTGATCGGCGGTCCCTGGGCCATTCGCTATAGCCTCAGCCATCTCGTCAAGGACGAAGCGCATCTCTCGCCGGCCGACTGGGGGCGCACCTATCGCATCCTGCCGCACGGCTCGCTGGCGGCCGGCTACTTGACCGGCAACTTCGACACCGCGAGCGTCTCGGCGGCGGCCTCCACCGGCATCATGGACCTGCGCTCCAATCGCTGGTGTCAGCCGATGCTCGACGCGCTGCAGACCGCCGATGGCCGCGAGTGGGCCTGGAAGCAATTGCCGCGCATCGTCGATCACTACGACCTCGTTGGACCCCTCGCCGCCGATTTCGACCTCGGCAGCGACGCCGCGCCACGGCCCTTGATCTTCCCTACCTCCGACGATCAACAGGCGGGACTGGTCGGCGGCGGCGCCGTCGATGCCGGACAAGTGGCCGTCATCCTCGGCAATTCCGCGGTCGTCAATTCGTCGTCGGCGCAATTGCCGGCGTCGGGAAACCTCGACGCCATGCGACTCAATTGGGGGCCGTACCTCTGGATGCGCTGCTACAACAACGGCGCCCAGTTCCTCGATAAAGTCGTCGGCGCTCAACCCGATTGGGCCACGCTGGAAGCGGCGGCGCGGGCCGTTCCCCCCGGCTGCGACGGCGCCGCGGTGCTGCCGTTCGTCAACCCCGAGCCGTCCCTGGGCGTCAGCGCACCGCGCTTGCAATGGTTCCCCAGTGAACCCGAGGAGATTGGCCTCAAGTTCCGTGCCTCGCTGGAAGCGCTCGCCTATCTGATCGCGCGTGGCGTCCACGAACACGAAGCGGCGGGACAAAAGATTACGCGCGTCAGCGTCTCCGGCGGCATCGCCCGCAGCGACCTCATGTGCGAAATCCTGGCATCGACGCTCGATCGTCCCGTCGAGCGCCTGGCCTCCGACGAAGGGCCGGCCCTCGGCGCCGCCGTGACGGCGCTGGCCGCCCTCGAAAATCACGAGCGGCGCGGAAAGAACATCGAAGCGCCCTTCACCGTCGCCGACGGCGTGGCGATCCTCGTCAAGTTCCGCGGCCAGGTAGCGCCCAACCCAGAGTGGCGCGAGGCGTACCGTCGAGGACTGCAAGCCTTCGAGGAGCGTCTGAAGATCGCGGAATGACCAACCTTCATTGCCGCGCCGCCGGGGGCAACGGCACCAGTTTCGGATGCGGCACCACCACGCCCACGACGCTGCCATGTCGATACTGCAGCTGCCCGAAACTGAGCCGCAAAAACGCATGGAGCGCCGGATCGGGGCGGTCCGCGAGATAGGCCCGCGCCAGGTGGGCCATGTGCTGGTCGTAGCAGCGCTGGCTGTGCGAGTGGATGGCGTAGCGCCCTTCGTGGCGGCGCAGGTCGCCGTCGAACGCGGGGCTGATGTGATACAGCTCGTGGAACAGCGTGACGAACTTGTCGTCGAAGTGCTGATCGAGGAAGCGCGGCAGACAGAAGGTGACGAGGTAGAGCATCTCGCGCTGGCCGACGAAATAGCGCTGCACGGCGTACGACACGCCGCGCCGCTGCCGGGTCAAGGCGCCGTCGTTGCAGCGCAACGGCGTCACCCGCGCTTGCAGGCCGTGCGCATGGCCTTTGCGCGCTTGCGTGACGCCGATGAGGAGCCGGGACACGTCGATGTGCTTCAACTCGTCGCAGCGAAGGGCGATGTCGGCACACAGACGACTGACGTGGCCGCAAAAGTCGAACGGCCGATCGACCGGCCCGCTGACGTGCCACGGCGGCGCCTCGCCGGCGGGCAAACCAACGCGCGGGCGGGCGGCGGCGCGGAGCGGCCGCAACGGCAGCTGCGCCGCCTCGTCCCACGACAAGACCAACGGCAGACGGCGTCGCGCCTGGCCGTTGCGCCGAGCGGTAGACACGCTTTCCCCTCTGTTTCCCAACCAGGAGCCTAGCCAACGGACGGAAGTGGCCAGGAAGCCTCGTCGCCGGTCGTTCATCGCGGGGTTCGTCCGGTGCATTGTGGCCCGCGCGACCGGCAAATCCAGTAAATTCCGAGCGGGCGCGGCGCCGATACTTTCTCAAGAGATTGTAACGGATCGGCCATCCGCGCGGCAGTCCGCCGCGCGAACACTGCCTGGGGAGAATACGGGCCATGACGACCCTGCGCCGCTGGCGAAGCCTGGGCATCCTGCTGGTCGGCGTCGCGGCGAGCGGGCTGACCGGCTGCTATCAAACCTGGGTGCCGAGCGTGGGCATGACGCTGCCTTCCGGGCATTACTTGCAGCATCGGCCGCAATACTTCGCGCCGTCGCCGCCGTTCCCGCTGACGAAGGAGTTGGCGCAACAGGAAGCGCAAGCCGCCGCGGCGGCGCCGCCTTTAGGGGCGCCGGTGCCGCCGGCCGGTCAGTAAAACCGACGTAAAAGAGATTGGCGAGCGGGGGGCGTAAGCCTCCTGAGAATGCACACATCAGGGGGCTTACGCCCCCTGCTCGCCGGACATCGCCCGCCGCATCGCCGCCAATAAATCATCCGTCTGCTCGACGAAGATCGTGCGAACGTCCAGGATCAATTTGCCGTCGCGCAATCGGCCCATCACCGCCGGTTGTCCGGTGCGCAGCCGCTGGGCGAGGTCGGCGTCGCTTCGTTCGCGCGCCTGCACTTCGACCACCCAGGTAGGCATCGTCTGATCCGGCAACGAACCGCCGCCGACGTAGGCCACATCCTCAGTCACGGTCGCCTCCGCGATGCCGTCAATGCCGCGGATACTCTGGGCCAAACTCTCGGCCCGCTGGCGCAGTTCCGCCAGCGGCGTGCCCAACATGCGCAGGCCGGGAATCTCGCGCAGCGCCCGCGCTTCGTCCAGGTACAAGCGCAGCGTCGCTTCCAGGGCGGCGAGCGTCATCTTGTCGAGACGGAAGGCGCGCATCAGCGGGTCTTTCTCGATCTTCTGAATCAACTCCTTCTTCCCCGCGATGATGCCGGCTTGCGGACCGCCCAATAATTTGTCGCCGCTGAATAACACCAGGTCGGCGCCGGCGTGGATGCTGTCGCGCGCGACCGGCTCGCCCTTAAAGCCGAAGCGGTTGAAGTCGAGGAGGGCACCGCTGCCGGCGTCGTCGATCAACGGCAGCTGATACTTCCGGGCCAATGCCGCCAGTTCGGCAAGCGACGCGGCCTTCGTGAAGCCGGAGACGCGGTAATTGCTGGTGTGAATCTGCATCAGCGCGCCGGTGGCGGATGTGATGGCGCGCTCGTAATCGGCGATCCGCGTGATGTTGGTGGTGCCGACCTCGCGCAGCACGGCGCCGCTGACGGCCATGATGTCCGGGATGCGGAAACTGCCGCCGATCTCGATCAGCTGGCCGCGCGAGACGATGACCTCGCGGTCCTTGCAGACGGCGCGCAAGACGATGACGGTGGCCGCCGCGTTGTTGTTGACCGCCGTCGCCGCTTCGGCGCCGGTCAGGCGGCACACCCATTCGCGGATGGCGCTTTGCCGCGAGGAGCGTTTGCCGCTGTCGAGGTCGAGTTCGAGGTTGAGGTAGCCGCGCGCCGCGTCGTAGGCGGCGCGGGCCGCTTCCTCGGCCACGGGCGCCCGGCCGAGATTCGTATGGAGTACGATGCCGGTGGCGTTGATGACCGGCCGCAGCTTGGGGCGAAATTCCCGCGCCAACCGTTCCGCCACTCGACCCGCGATGCTCTGGACGCTCGCCTGGCCATCGATGGCGTCTCCCTGGCCGATGCGCCGGCGCAGTTCCGCAAGCTCGGCGCGAATCGCGGCCACGACGAGGGGGTGCGCCTGGTCGAGCGAACGCACCGCCTCGGTTTGCAGGAGATCGTTGACGGAAGGTAGATCGCGGAAGGGGTTGTCCGCCATGAGGACTCGGTGTTCGAGTTCGACCGTCGCTATTGCCTACTGCGCGGATAATGCGACGTTGTGTATTTACCCCGAAGGGGTTGGATCACATAGCCCAGGGTTGCCGCGCAGCGGCTACCCTGGGTCACGGCGACACCCGCGCACCTACCCCGAAGGGGTTGCATAACGGCCCGGACCTCTCCGATGATCCCGTGAACCGTGGCCAATTCAACGCTTTCAGCGTTGGTCGCTGGAATGTCTCGCTACCCAGGGTAGCCGCTGCGCGGCAACCCTGGGCTATGTGATCCAACCCCTTCGGGGTAAATACATGATGTTCTATATGTTTCGTTGCCCGCGCAGTTGGCAATAACCACTTTATCACGTTTGCGCGGCGATGACTCCGTGTACGAATGCCAGTTTACCGATAACGCCGGGGGATAGCACGAACGGATAGCCGTCCGGCAGTCCCAGGCCGCGATTGAGGTTGTTGAGAACGTAGGTGAGCGGATACCAACTTTCGATCATGGCGTCAAAGGCGCCGAGACGGCCGGCGGCGAGGACGGGCGCGCTCAGCGTCAGCTGTAGCTCGTTTGATTTCTTGGGCCGCAGCGAGAGGCCACATTCGGCGGCCGTTTCCAGGGCGTCTTTCATGTGGAGATAATGCGCCCAGGTCTCGGCCCAATCTTCCCACGGATGTGAAGTCGAGTAGGCACTGATGAAGCGATTCTGCCAGTCGGCGGGCGGCCCCTGATCGTAATGGCGGCGCAACGCGGCGCTGTAGTCGGCGCGCTCGTCGCCGAACATCTCCCGAAATGGCTTCAACCAGGGACCGTCGGCGATGAGGCAGTCCCAGTAGTAATGGCCAATCTCGTGGCGGAAGTGGCCGAGCAGCGTGCGATACGGTTCGTGCAACGCCAGGCGACGGCGCTCGCGCTCGACGTCGTCCGCCTCGGCGATGTTGAGGGTAATGAGGCCGTCCGCGTGTCCGGTGAGGACGCGGGGGCCATCGCCCGACGCGCAATCGGCAAGGAACTCGAAGGCCACCCCGCGCGGGTCGTGCGTCTTGCTCGACAGAGGCAGCCCCAGGGCCATGAGCGTGTAAATCAAGCGCCGCTTGGCCACTTCGAGTTTGTACCAGGCCAGTCGATTGCCCGCGACGTTCAAGTCGGGAATGACGCGCGTCACCCGGCAGGACAGGCACAGGACGTTGGGATCGTCGGCCGGCAACGCCCAATTGCACACCTTCTCGTTCGCGTAGTTCTGGCAAAGTTTATAGGCCGTGTCGTCGCCGGGGCGGCGCCATAGTCCGTCCGCGCCTTCGGACAGGGCGGCGAGGGTCATCGGGCCGGTCAGAAAGGCAAGCGCATGTTCGCAGCTGACGCAGCGGACGTTCTCGAAGAAGACGTGCTGGCCGCAGTAGTCGCAGTGGAAGATTTTCACGATGCTTTCTGGCTCCTCGAAGGTCACGCACTGATGCTTTGCGGCTCGGGCAACGGCGTCGCCACTTGCGATACGCAGCGGTCGCAAGGCCCGCAACGGCCCTCCGGCAGCGCCTCGTCGCTAAAGTAATCGAGCATCACCTGCCAGCGGCAGCCGTGTCCCTCGGCGTAATCGACCATGCGCTGCTGTTTGAGCAGGTCGCGTTCGTGCTTCTCGCGGCACGAATGGCCGGCGGCGGCCACCTCCTCGCGGCTCAACTCGGGCCGCAGCAGCCGATAGCGTGCCGGCCATTCCTGGCGGACGATGCCGCGATCCATCAAGAGCGACAGGCAGACCTGCACTTTCGAACGAGACAGGGGACAAATCGCCACGATCTCGGCGAGCGTCGGCGGCTGGGGCTGGGCCGCCAGGAGTTGCAGGCTGTGATAGGTGTTGACCAGGTCGCCGTCGTCGGGATAGCGGCCGGCCTGGAAGAAGCGGAGCAGCTTGCGGTCGGCCGGGTCGTAGAGCAGGGTGCAGCGCGCCGGTTCGCCGTCGCGTCCGGCGCGGCCAAACTCCTGATAGAACGCCTCGATCGACGCCGGCAAATGATAGTGCGTCACGAAGCGGATATCCGGCTTGTCGATGCCCAGGCCGAAAGCGTTGGTGGCGACCATGGCCTTGACCGCGCCGGCCATGAAGCGGTCTTGGGCGGCGGCGCGCTTCTTCGCCGCCATGCGCCCGTGGTACGCCTCGGCGTCGATGCCGTGGCCGCGCAGGAATTGGCTGACTTCCTCGACCGCCTTGACGGTGGCGCAATAGACGATGCCGTGTCCGTCCTTCTCTTTGAGCGCGGCGACCAGCGCTATACGCTTGGCCTCCTCGCCGGAAGCATGCAATACGTCAAGATGAAGATTGGGACGATAGAAGCCGGTGTGGATGACCTCGGCGTCGGGAATGCGCAGCGCCGCGAGGATGTCGTCGATCACCTCGGAGGTTGCAGTAGCCGTGAGGGCCAGGACGGGCGGGCG
>JBBSES010000172.1:0-8499 GCA_038239465.1 Gemmatales bacterium | reverse complement strand
CACGGCGAACGTGGCTAAACTACTCGACGCGCCGGTGCTGCTCGTCGTCGATGCGTCGGCGATGGCCGCTTCGGTGGCGGCGTTGGTCAAGGGTTTTCGGGAGTTCGATCCCCAGCCGCGTTTCGCCGGAGTCCTCTGCAATCGCGTGGCCGGCCCGCGCCATTACGAGTACCTCGAGCCTGCCCTGCGCCGGCACACCGACGTAACGCCGCTCGGCTGGCTGCCGCGGCGCGAAGAATGGAAGGTGGCCGAACGGCACCTCGGCCTTACTACCACTGGCGACCTGGGGGGCGATCCCAAGCGATGGGACGATCTGGGGAAGGCGCTGGCTGGCGCTATCGATCTCGAACGCCTTCTGGAAGCGACTCAGGGTGGTGAGAACCAATGGAGTTCTCAGGGGGCTGACGCCCCCCGCTCGCCTGCTCAGGCGCGCAAGCGCGTGGCCGTGGCACGCGATGCCGCCTTCTGCTTCTATTACCCGGAGAACCTCGAACTGCTCGAAGCGGCGGGGGCCGAGATCGTGCCTTTCTCGCCTCTCGCGGACGATGCCCTACCCGAGCGTATACAGATGCTCTATCTCGGCGGCGGCTATCCCGAATTGCACGCGAGCACGTTGGCGGCCAATCGCTCGCTGCGGGAATCGATCCAAGGATTCCATGCGCGGGGCGGCGTCATCTATGCCGAATGCGGCGGCTTGATGGCCTGCTGTCGAGAACTGCACGTCGATGGCGTGAGTTATCCCATGCTCGATTTGCTGCCCGCGCGAACGATCATGCAGACGCGGCGCGCGGCATTGGGCTACGTCACGCTGCGCACGACGCATCCCTCGCCGCTGGGACCGGCCGGCACGGAGGCGCGCGGCCATGAGTTCCATTACTCGCGCCTCGAACCGCTTGGCGATGTGAATTACAGCGGAATCCTGGAGACGAGTCGCGGGGACCATCGGCCCGACGGCCTGGTATCGGGAAATCTGTACGCGGGTTACGCCCACCTGCATTTCGGCTCGAACCCGGGGATAGCCGCCGCCCTCTCGCGATAAAAGCGATCCTTCTTTCCGATCGCCTTACGGCAACCCCACCATCTTGCGGCCCACCCATTCGGCGGTCAGCAGGAGCAAGAACAGGGCCAGGGTGATCCATTCCATCCACAGCTTGCGTTCGCTGGGCACTTCGCGGGTGACGACCTTGGTTTTCAGGAGTTCCGCCAGGCCGCCGGCGGTTTCGGGGGTGAAGGTTTGGCCCTCGGTTTCGCCGGCCAGCTGGCGGAGCAGTTCCATGTCGGTGGACAGTTCCAGCATTTCGGCGCTGTCGCGCGGCGTGACGCTGAACTCGGCGAGGAGGCGTTGCGGCTGGCCATCGGGTCCGGGGCTGCCCGTCAGCTTGTCGGCAATCTCGGGGATCGCCAGTTCGACCTTGTACTTGCCGGGTGGTAAATCGCGGAGTTTGCCTTCGAGCAGGCGCGGCTGAGCGGCCTTGCGGTTCAAGAGAATCAGGGCGGCCGGCTCCTCGCCGTCCTTGCCCTCGACCACGCGCAGCACCCGTGCCCCGGCGCGGGCCTCGGGCGTCAACGGCGGCACGTCGTCGGCCAGGCGGACAAGTACCTCGACCTCGTCGCCCTGTCGATAGACCGGCTGGCGCGTGCCGAAGCGGACGGCGTCGTTGCCGGTGGGGACCATTTCGTCGCTGGCGGCCCAGTGAATGACCTGGCTCCAGAAGCGATGGTGGTCGCGGTCGCCGACGTGTTTTCGCCAACGCCATGTGCTGTCGAGGCCGACGTAGAGGACACGGCCGAAGCCGTAGTTTTGCCGGGCGATCAGGGCACGCTTCCGCGCTGGATCGTCGATGCTCGAAGCCTTGTCGCGCGGCGCGGCGTTTTCGTCGGCGACCGAGGCTAATACCTGGGCGCCCGGCTTGGCCTCGCCGATGACGGCCCAATAGTGCTGGGGCAATTCGTTCCAGCGCTTGCGGCTGTCTTCGAGGGTGCCGTCGGCCATGCGCAAATAGGAGGTGCGCTCACCGTCGTCGGTCAGTTGAAGGGCAAACCCGCGCGTGCTTGCGAAGGGGCGCGGGTTGACGATCGGCAGCAGCTTCCACAAAGGATCGGCCTCGCCGGCGGCTCCATCGGGGCTGAGGGCGTAGCTGATCGGCATGTAGCGCTTGCCGGCTAGCATCACCAGGGTGCCGCCGCGATCGGCGACGTACTTCTCCAGGCGGACGCGCTCGGCAAGCGGCAATTGCTCGGGGGCCACGTCGCCAAGAATGATGCACTGAAAGCCGGCCAGGCCGTCCGGCTCGGTCGGCAGCGTCAGCGCCGGGTTGCCGAGCTTCTTCAACTCTTCCTCGCTGAGCTTGCCGACGCGCGGCTGGTTGAAGACGACCTTGCTCAAAACCATCTTCGGATCGCGGCCCAGCGCGGTCGCCAGGTAGTGGTACTCGTAGCGCGCCTCGCCGTCGATGAGCAGGACCTTCGCCTTGTCGTCGGCGATGTTGATGATCGCGGCCCGGCTGCTGAGGTCAGTGCGTGGCTTCTGGTCGCCGACGGCCACGCCGGAATCGGGCTTGGCGACGACGGTGATGCCTTGGGCGCCGACCTGCTCGAAGCGGACGCGGAACTGGACGGAATAGACGCGCTCCTTGCTGCCATCGTGCTTGATGCGTTCCACCAGGGGCGGCAGGTTGGGCCGTTGCAGTTCGACCGTGAGTTCCTGGGCCGGCATGCCGACGACGCGAACGCCGGCGACGACGGAGGCATCGACGTCCTTCGACGACGTGGGCGGCGCCGCGAGGGTGGCGATGGCCACCATGGCGGGCCGTTGCGTCGATCCCAGGGCGAGCGGATAGATGGGGATCTTCTGGTTGCGGAGGGCGAGGGTGCGCTCGCGGGGCGATTCGCGGCCATTGTGTCGGCCATCAGTGACGAGGACGATGCCGAGCAGCTTGCCTTCGTCCAGGCCAGGCCGCTCGATGGCGCGGTCGAGGGGCAAACACAGGTCGGTGCCGGTCGTGGGGGCGAGTCGCTGTTGAAAGAGCGTCTCGGCCAGTTCGGGCTTCACGTCCCATTGTTCCAGGGCGAAGCCGGTCAGTTCCACCTGATGCTTGGCGGCGACGGTGGGCAGCAGCTTGATCCCTTCGAGGAGGACTTTTTGCGCCGTCTGGGTGCGCGTCAGGGCATCGACGCGCTGCACGACTTGCGCGTAGACCTTGGCCCGTTCGTCGGCGACGGCGCGGCGTTTAGCCGGGTCGTCGGGGAACTCGGCGACGGCGACGAAGTCGAGCGCCGCGGCCGGCCCTTTCGCTTCGTACTGTTGAATCCAGGCGTCAAGTTGGCCGTCGGGGCAGATATCGGGGGCCAGTTGCAGGGCGCGGGCGAGGCGCAATTTCTCGACGGCGAGACGATGCGGGTCGGCCACGTCCATGCTGTCGGAGCGGTCCACGGCGATGAGGACGCGGCCGGGCAACTCCTCGATCGTGGTCCGCTGCAAGACGGGTTGCGTCAAGCCCAGGGCCATGATGAAAAACAAGCCGAGAAGGCGGAGCGTCAAGAGGACGCGGGCCGTACCCGGTTTGATCAGCTTCATCTCGTAGCGATAGAGCCACAAGACCAGGGCGGGCGGCGCCAGGCACAGGAGGAAGACGCCGACTTGCGCCGCTGCAGACAGGTCGGTCCACGGCGGCGTCAGCAATAGCTTCCAGTGGTAGAAGGGCAGAGGGATGCTGAACATGAAGACCTCGGGAAGCGTGGAACCGCGGGGGCCGGGCAGGAATGGAATGATATCGCAAGGACGGAGCGTTGCCTACGGTTATTCAAATGCGAGCGGGGCCGCGTGAGCGCCCCGAGCGCGGGAGTACGCGAAACGTAATCCAATCGCGCCCGTCAGTCGCGGAGGCGCAGGACATACACCGTGTCGCGTTCCTTGCCGCTGGCCACGTCCCAGAAGCGCAGAACGCCGGCGCGCGTGCCGACGACGAACGATCGGCCGTCCGGGGAGAGCGACGCCCCCGAAGGCGCCGCCGCGACCCCTTCGAACGAACGGAGGGCCGCCCAGCGTTCCACGTCCCAGAGCTTGACGAGGCCGTCGTCGCCCAGGGAGAAAAGGGTGCGCGCGTCGGCGGTCAGCTGCAACTCGCGCACGCCCCCGCCGTGCGCCTGCACTTTCTCGATGACTTTCTCGCTCTTGAGATCCCACAATTTAATGGTGCCGTCGTTGTGCCCGGTGATCAGGCGGTTGCCGTCGGGAAGATAGACCAGGCGAGACCGCTTGCTGGCCTTTCAGGATGGCGCGTTCCTTGCCGTCTCTGATGCCGAAGGTCTTGGCCTCGTAAGGCAGCTCCGCCCTCCTCGGCGACACGGTCGATCTGCTCGGGTTCCAGCAAGCGCATTTGCCGCATCGCTTGCAAGAGGGTGGGGCCGGAATCGACGATCATCGGGCTGCCTGCTGTTGGTGGACGGTGGACGGTGAGGGAAAAGTGGACGGTGGTTGGTGGACAGTGGACGGAAAATATAAGCTGGAGGGTGGATAGTGGAAAACACCGAATCGACAACCGACGTTGAATGCTAACGCTCCGTCCGGCAAGTTTGCCGTATTTTCCGTCCACCGTCCACCGTCCACCGTCCACCATTTCATTTCGCCACCTTCTTCAACGCCTCCGTCGCCGCGCGGCTCAGTCCCTTGTCGGCATCTTGGGCGGCGGCTTTCAATTCGGGGAGGGCGGCCTCGGCGTCGGCTCCCATCTGCCCGAGCAGGTTGGCTGCCTGGATGCGCATGTATGACTCTTTGTCCTTGGCGAGTACCTCGGCCAAGGGAGGCACGGCCGGCGCGCCGATCTTGCGCAACGCCGTCGCCGCCTGGAAGACGAGAATGGTCTTGTTTTTCTCACGCAGCGTCTGGATCAGGCCGGGAATGGCCGGAGGGCCTATTCGCGTCAGAGCGTCGGCGGCCCATTGGCGGGTGCGCTCGTCGCTGTCGGTCTTAAGGGTATCCAGGAGCGGTTGCAATGCCGGCGCCGCGCGCGGGCCAATCTGGGCCAGGGCGTAGGCGGCATCCTTGCGCAGGCTCGCGTCCTTGCTTCCCAACGCATCGGCCAAGCGCGGGACGGCCGCGGCGGCGTCGGCGCCCAACTCGCCCAGGGCGTGCGCCGCCAGGGTACGCACGATCGGATCGTCGTTCTTGAGCGCCGCCGCCAGCGCCGGCACGGCGGGCTTGCCGACCTTGCCCAGCGACTCGACCGCTTTTTGCCGGACTTGCACGTCCTCGTCGCCGAGCGCGGCCGTCAGGGCGGGCAACGCCTTGAGGGCGGCCGGGCCGAAGCTGACGAGCAGGTCGGCCGCCTCGCGCCGGGCGTGGGCATCCTTGTCCTTGAGCCATTCCGCCACGGTGGGAACGGCGGCCTCGGCGTCGGTGCCGCCCGTCTTCAAGAGGGCGGCCAATGCCGGCCGACGCACGTCTCGATAGGGACTCTTGATGGCTTTCGTCAACGCCGCCACGGCCGGAGCATCGCCGATCCGGACCAGGGCGCCGACGGCGCCGCTCCGCAGCCCCTCGTCCTTTTCGGCAAGCAGCGCCGTCAAGAGGGGCACGGCGTCGCGGGCCTCCTCGCCGTAGCTGCCCAACGCCGCCACGACGTTGCGCCGCACCGCCGCGCGTTTTTCAACCTTGAGGGATTCGATGAGATAGGGAACGACGCTTACGGCTGGCCCGCGGATGCGGCCCAGGACCATGGCCGCTCGTTCGCGGACGGCGTCGCTGTCGTCTTTGCGAAGGGCGTCGCGTAAGGCGGGAATGGTGCCCTTATCGCCGGAGCGAAAGATATCGCCCAGGGCAGCGACGGCGGCGAGGCGGACGGCCGCGTCGTCGTCCTTGGTCACGCGGGCGGCGAGCGCGGGCACCGTCTCTTTCGCGGGCGGGCCGATACGTCCCAGGGCACGCGCCGCCCCCTCGCGGAACGTGGCCTTCTTGTCGTCGAGGAGGGCGCGTAAATCGGGGACCGCCTCGGGATCGGCGCCGATTTGCCCTAGGGCAGCCAGGGCGTTGCCGCGAACTTCGTCATCCTTATCTTTCAGGGCCACGACGAGGGCCGGCGCCGCGTTCTTGGCGGCGGCGCCGAGGTCTTTCAGGGCAACCGCCGCCTTGCCGCGGACCTTGTCGTCCTTGTGTTCCAGGGCGGTCGCCAGCGCGGGCACGGCCGGGGCGCCGACGCGGACCAGCAGCGTGACGGCCACGTCGCAGGTGGCTTCGTCGTTCAGAGCATCGGTCAGCGCCGGAATGGCGTTGACGCCGAGGCGCTCCAACGCTCGCTGGGCACGTTCGCGCACGCGCTCCTGCTTGCTTTTCAGCGCTTCCACGAGGGGCGGAATGGCGCTCGGCCCGATGGCCACGAGCACGCTCACCGCTTGCTCTTGAAACGGCTCCTGTTCGTGATCGAGTTGCTCGATCCAGTAGGAGACCGGCTTGCCCCGGCCCGGCTCTTTCGGCGCGGGCGGATCGGGAATGAACTCCTCGCCGATCGGCGCGGGCGCTCCCCGATTACAGCCCGCGAGAACGATGGCAAGAAAAAGAGTGAAAAGACGGCGCATGGAGAGAATCCTCCCGGAAGGGGGAGCCGAAAGCGCTGCGAGAACGGCGGCGGAAGCTTTGAGTGTAACCGAATAAGCGAGCCATGCAAGAGCCGAGGAGGGGTCGCAGCTGACGACCGGCCGAGGTGCCGGGCTATCCATCCGATGCGCCTTGCCTTACGCAAGTTCAACATCGACAATGAGTTACCAGTCCGGGCGAGCCGGGGGCGTCAGCCCCCCCTTGGATTGCTTCTGAAGAACCACGGGGGGCTGACGCCCCCCGCTCGCCTGGAATAAAGCTCCCTCGATCATAATTCCGGGGAATCGGGAACTATGGTCCACCCCCGCGCGTCGAATGGGGTGAAATGAGTCGGAATAGAGGCGAAACAACCTTGCGATGGCTTGACGACTGCGTCAGGCATCGGCGACTATCGTACCCAACCGTCCTCGCGCTGCTACTGGGAGAGCGTGGGGGGAATCCTCAGAAAGGTTAAGGTGTCCGAGATGCTGAGCAACAACCACACGCTGAACCGCCGTCACTTCATGACGCACGTCGCCGGCGCGACGGCCATGACTGTGGCCGGCTCGCAGTTACTGGGCAGCCTCGTCGCGGCCAACGCGGCCTCCCCGGGCGCCGTCAAGAAGAGCGGCAAGCACTTCATCCTGCTAAACATGCAGGGTGGCCCTACGCACATGGACACCTGGACCATCAAGGAAGGCTCGCCGAACAAGGGTTCGTTCGACGCTATCCAGACCTCGGCCGAGGGCGTCAAGATCGCCAGCTCGATGCCGAAGATGGCCGAAGTCATGAAGCATATGGTCAAGATCGAATCCATGAACAGCGCCGAAGGCGATCACGCCCGCGGCCAGTTCAAGTGGACCAGCATGGGCAAGACCCCGAGCACCATCGGCGTCAACCTGCCCTCGTCCATCTCCGCCATGAGCGCGCTGTTCGGCGATCCCGACGCCGGCCTTCAGTGCGTGGCCGTCGGCGGCGGCGGCAACCCCGGCTTCCTCGGCAACAAGTACGCCGCCTTCAACGTGCAGAACCCCGGCGTCACCCCCGAGAACATCCTGCCGCCCGCCATGGGCGATGAGAAGATGTCGCTGGCGCGCCGCGACCGCCAAATCCGCATGTTGAACGTGCTGGAAGGCAACTACACCAGCCTGGCCGCCCCGCACCTGACCAAGCTGGAAGACCGCAAAGCCTACCAGGACTATACCCTTGCCCATCAGGAACTGGTCGAGAAGGCCGTCAAGCTGTCCAAGGCTGGCCGCGGCAACTTCGAGTTCGACGCCAAGGACCAGGCCGACCTGACCAAGATCTACGGTGGCACCGGCTTCGGCCGTTCTTGCCTCCTGGCCCGCAAGATGTGTGAAGCTGGCGTCACCGCCGTCCAACTCAACCTCGGCGGTTGGGACATGCACGGCGGCATCAAGGAAGCCGTCGATCGTCAAGTCACCGGCAACCTCGACGGCGCCTTCGCCGGCCTCGTCAAGGACCTGGTCGATCGCGGACTGTGGAACGACACGGTCGTCCTGTGGGCCGGCGACTTCGGCCGTACCCCGCGTATCAACATGAACGCCGGCCGCGATCACTGGGGCAATGGTTGGACCGTGGTCGTCGGCGGCGGCGGCCTTAAGGGCGGCATGTCCTACGGCGAAACCGATAAGGACGGCATGTCGATCCGCGACAAGATGGTCACTCCGGCCGGCCTCTATGGCACCATCCTCGAAACCCTCGGCTTCGACACCGGCGACATCAACCTGGAATGGCACACCAACCTCGGCACTCGCCTCAAGCACGCTGGCGAGAATGACACCGCCAAGGCCAACGCGCCGATCATCAAGGACATCATGGGCAAGAAGGCCTAAGTCCCCGTCACCCGACGGCTTGATGTAAATCGACGGCCGCAAGCCAGCCCACGGCTTGCGGCCGTCGTACTT
>JBBSES010000171.1:0-8515 GCA_038239465.1 Gemmatales bacterium | reverse complement strand
TGCCGGGCGACGTGGTCATCCCCGGCGGTACGTTTCACCTCGGAGCGCTGACGACCGAGCCGTTCGTCTTCGACAACGAGAAATGGGCGCACGCGCGTCCGGTGCCATCGTTCGCCATCGCGCGGGCGCCGGTGACGCAGGGCGAGTTTCAGATATTCGTCGATCGCGGCGGCTATCATCGGCCGCAGCTGTGGTGCGAGGACGGCTGGCGCTGGCGGCAAGCGGTCGGCGCCACGCATCCCGTCTACTGGCGGCGCGCCACCGGCGGCGCCTGGATGCGCCGCGACTTCGACCGCTGGCTAGCGCTAGAACCGGACCGCCCCATGATGCACGTCAACTGGTTCGAGGCCGAGGCCTATTGCCGCTGGGTCGGCCGGCGTTTGCCGACGGAACTGGAATGGGAAGTCGCCGCCGCCGCCGAACCGGACGGCACCGGCCAGCTGGCTTCGAGCAAGCGCCGCTTCCCCTGGGGAGACAGCGAGCCGGGCGCAACCCAAGCGAATCTGGATGCCGCGTTCCTCGGCCCCCTGGATGTCGGCGCCTGTCCCGCGGGCGATAGCGCCTTTGGCTGCCGCCAGCTGACGGGCAACGTCTGGGAATGGACGGCCAGTGATTTCCAGCCTTATCCCGGTTTCGTCATCGATCCTTACCAGGAATACTCGCAACCCTGGTTCGGCAATCACAAAGTCCTGCGCGGCGGCTGCTTCGCCACGCGCGCTCGTCTCTTGCGCAACACCTATCGCAACTTCTACACGCCGGATCGGCGCGATGTCTGGGCCGGCTTTCGCACCTGCGCGCCTTGATTGTCCGCGGTCGGTGGTTCACCCTCCCTATGAATGATTGGAAGCGCGCGCGTTCCTTGGCTCGGCGCGCGACTTTCGTACAACGGATAGCGGAGCTCGGACCCCTCACCACGGACACCGCTATGTCATTATTAAGGCAGAGCTTCCGTCTGATCGCCTCGCGCCCCGAGGATCGCCGGGCCGCTTTCGCCCGCGACGTGCGCGCCGGGCTGACGGCCACGCCTCGGCACCTGTCGTGCCGCTATTTCTACGACGCCACCGGCTCGCGGCTGTTCGAGGCCATCTGCGACCTGCCCGAGTATTACTTGACGCGCGCCGAGCGCGAAATCCTGCAAGAGCATAGCCCGGCCATAGCGGCCACCTGTCCGCGCGGCACGGTGCTGGTGGAGTTGGGCAGCGGCAGCGCCGCCAAGACTCGGCTGCTCATCGACGCTTTGCTGAAGCGGCACGGGCGCTTGCTCTACGTGCCCGTCGATATCAGTTCGGCGGCGCTGGAGGATAGCTCCAAGGAATTGGTCCGCCACTTTCCCGGCCTGGAAGTCCTCGGCGTCGCCGCCGAGTATCAGGAAGGGTTGCGGCATGTGCGCGACGAGGTCACGGGGCCAAAATTGGTTCTCTGGCTCGGCTCCAACGTCGGCAATTTCGACCGGCCCGCCGCGGTCGAATTCTTACGCCAGGTACGAGGCACGCTATCGCCGGCCGACCGCTTGCTCGTCGGCATCGACTTGCGCAAAGACCGGGGCATCCTCGAAGCGGCCTACGACGACGCCCGCGGCGTGACGGCGGCGTTCAACCTCAACCTCCTCCAGCGCATCAATAACGAGTTGGGCGGCGACTTCGACGTAACGCATTTCCGGCATCGGGCCGTGTACGACGAGGACGCCGGCCGCATCGAAATGTATCTCGACAGCGTGGCCCGCCAGACGGTACGCATCGCGGCGCTCGACCTCCAAGCCGGCTTCGATTCGGGCGAAGCGATTCACACGGAGCATTCGTACAAGTATTCGCTCGCGGAGATAGAAGCGCTGGCGACGGCGGCCGGGCTGCGCGGCGAACGGCAATGGTTCGACGAGCAACGGCGCTTTAGCCTCAACTTGTTGGCGCCGGTGTGATGCCTGTCACACCCAATTGAGATAGCCCACCAAACCGCAGGCGCCGACCACGATCAGCGGATTGACCTTGGAGAAGACGAAAACGGCCGTCGCTAGCGCCGTGAGGATATAAGCGCTTAAGGTATGGTCCGCCGTCTTGGCGATCACCGCGCCGCTGGCGAAGACCAATCCCACCGTAAGCGGCCCGAGGCCGTGTTCCACCGCGCGATGCCAGTTCGCGTCGCGGGCGCGCTCCCACACCAGCGTCAGGAAATACGTCAGCAACACCGGCAAGGTTATCAGGGCCAGGGTAGCGACCGCCGCGCCCGGCAAACCGGCCACTCGATAGCCGATGAGTGTCACGATCAGCGAACTCGGTCCCGGCGCCGCCTGGGCGATGGCGAAGACGGCGGCGAAATCGGCGTCGCTCATCCAGTGTTGGACGCCGACCACGTCGTGATGCATCTCGGGGATGATGACGTTGGTGCCGCCGACGGCCAGCAGCGACAGGCCGCCGAAGACGATAGCCAATTGCAGCAATTTGTCGTCGTTCATGGCGTCGGCGTCTCCCGAGGCTTGCGCGGCCAATACCAGGCGATGGCGATCGGACAGAGTACCGCCAACGTCGGCAACAACGGATAACGCATCACGCCCGCCGCTATGAATGACGCGACGATCAGCGCCCAAGCCATCGGGTCCGTCTTGTAGCGCGGCAGCACCTTGAAGCCCATCGACAGCGTCAAGCCCACGCTCGCGGCCGTGATGCCGCGCAGGACCGCCTGCACTTGCGGCTCGTCCCGATAGGCGAAATAGACGGCGCCCAGGGCCAGGATGATGCCGATGGGCAACGTCAGGAGGCCGATTAACGCGGCAATGGCCCCCGGAAAGCCGCGCGTGCGCGTGCCGACGTAGACCGCCAGGTTCAACTGATTCGGCCCCGGCAGAATGCGACATAGAGTTAACGCGCTCAGGAAGTCGTCGTCGTCCAGCCAGCGGCGTTCCTCGACGACGACTTGTCTGGCCCATGCCGACAGGCCGCCGCCGAAGCTGACGACGGCGATCTTGCCAAAGCCGAGCATCAGGTCGAGCAAGGTCGGCGGCGACAAGGGAGAGGGGGTCGGTTCAGTCATGGACGAAGTCCGGGTCGTCGCTCGGTTCGTCTTGCGGATGGGTTTCGTGCGGCACCAGCGGGTCGGGCACGTCGTAGTCGTGCGAGTGGTCCCAATCGGCCGCGAACAGCAGACGCAGCCGCTCGACGACGTGGCCCGGCTCCAGCAGGACGCCCACCTCGCGGCGCCGGTCGAAGGCGTCGCGGTGGATGTTCATCGAGCCGAGCAGGGCACGCTCGTGGTCGGCGATGATGAGTTTCAAATGCACCTTGAATTGCTGCGTGCGATGGACCTTAACGCCGGCGCTGCGCAAGAGCCGCAGCGTGCTCAAGGTGTCGAGCAAGTCCCAGGTCTTGATGCCGCGCTTGCCGCCGCAGAGAACGCGGACGTGGATGCCGCGCTGCCGCGCCGCCGCCAGACGCTCCAGGATCGGCAAATCGACATACTTCGGATGATAGACGTCGAGGTGCTTGCGCGCGCCGTCGATGAACGCGGCAAGCTTGGCGCGGGCGCTGACGTTGCCCCAGACCAACTCCGGCACGTGCGGCACGAAAGGGCGGCGCTCCCAATCGGCCTCGAAGCAGGCATTCACTTCTTCGACCACGGCCGGGCTGTCGAGAATCACCCCGGCGTCGCGGGTTTCGTGAAAGTATTTGTCGCTGAGGTTGAAGGTCGTGAGCAGGACGCGGGCGTTATCGACGACGATGGTCTTCTCGTGGCTGACGGCGAATTCGGGGTTGGTCCAGCGCACGGCGATGCCGGCTTGCTCGAAGGCGGCGAAGGTGGCGTCGTTGTACCGAATGCCGCCGGCGTCGGCGGGATTGAACATGCCGCGCACGGCCACGCCGCGCCGGTGGGCGGCCAGCACGGCTTCGACCAAATGGGCCTCGTCGAACTTAAATTGCTTGAATTGCAGCGTCTTTTCGGCCGCCGCGATGAAGCGCAGCACGGGGGCGGTGCCGTCGGCGGGTTGCACGATTAGTTGCGCGGTCGAGGCGGCGTCGCTCATGGTGCCATCCGGTCGCTTTCCGGCACGCCCGCAGCCAGCATCTTGGCCACGTATTTGGCGAGCAAGTCTGTCTCCAAGTTTACGAGAGAACCGGGCGGACGGAAACCGAGCGTCGTGCGTTCCAGCGTGTGCGGAATCAGCGCAACACTGAACTTGTCGGCCGCCACGTCCACGAGGGTTAGGCTAACGCCATCGACGGCGACCGAACCCTTGGACACCATTTGCATGGCCAGTTCCGCCGGACAGCCAAACCAGATCGTCTCCCACTCGCCTTGCGGCAGCCGTTCGAGAACCCGGCCCACGCCGTCGATATGCCCCTGCACCAGATGGCCGCCCAGCCGATCGCTGAGCCGCAAAGCGCGTTCGAGGTTGACGCGGTCGCCGATGACGAGGCTGCCGAGATTGGTGCGCCGCAGCGTTTCCGGCCCTGCCTGGAAGCGGAAGATATCGCCGTCGCGCTCGACCACGGTGAGGCAGGCACCGTTGACGGCCACGCTTTCGCCGATGGCCAGTTGGGGCGCCAAGACCGCTTCGGTCAGGATGAGGTGGCGTCCTCCCGCGCCGTCGGGTTCGACGTGGGCGACCGTCCCGAGGGCTTCGACGAGGCCGGTGAACATCGCTCCTCCTGGTTCCCAGGCTCCTGCCAGGGAACCCACCTTCCCGAGGCTCCGCCTCTTCGGTGCTTTACAGAATGGGGCACGTCGGATCCGCACCGACGAGGCAGAGCCTCGGGGAAGGCATTCCCAGGCGGAGCCTGGGAACCAGGATATTAGCAGGCTCGCTTACGCAGACGCCGCGCCACCGGCGGCACCACGAGGACCACGGCCAGGGCGCAAGCCATCACATCGGTCGGCAACGCCGCGTGCGTGTATACGGTGGTCGGCGGCTTCTTCACGCTGCCTTGATCGTTGCCGCGCGCGAAGTAGACATCGGCCGGCGCCAGGTGGTACGGCCAATTGTCCTCGAAGTCCGTGACGTACCAATCCTTGGGGCCGGCCGTCTCGGGCAGTTGCAGCTGTTTCAGCGTTTTGGCGCGATCCTCGGCGCCGACTTTGTCGGCCCAGACGACCTTGCCGGTCCAGGGCGTTTCCTTGGTCAAACTACCTTCGTAGCGCGCCTCGCCGACGAAGAAGATGCGCAACAGTCGCTGCTCCGCTTTCAAGGCCGCGGCGGCGGTTTTCGTATCCGGCTCGCGATAGGGAAACAGTGGCCGGTCGGTTTGGAAAGTCATGCGCAATGATGACAGGTTGACGCTTTGCTCGGCCTGCGCCTTCTTCTCCTTGGCCACTTTTAAAGCGGTGAATTTCCAGCCGGCATCGACGTAGGGTTTGGCCCAGGCGGCGACCTCGGGCGAGTAGGCGTAGCCATGTTCCTTGAGCCAATCGACCAGGATGTCGGCGGAATCGGCTTCGAGAACGACGGCGTTGAAGCCGGCCACCTGCTTCTCGTCGAGGACGCGCACGGCCAGGGCGGGGGGCGCGCCGCTGCCACTATATCCGCAACCGCAACTTATGCCCCGACCGGGACCGGACACGTAATGGACCGGCGGCGCCGTCACGTCCGCCAGAGTAGCGAAGGCGTCATTGCCCGCTTCGGCCAAAATGGGCTGCGCCGGCGTCGGCACCAGGAAGCCGAAGTCGTCGGCGTCGCTCTTGAACGACGCCTTGCGGATGAAGTGCTGCGTCTTCGTGGCCGCATCCCAGATAATGATGACGCTCTGGTCGGCGTTGACCACGGGCATGCGCCAGGACGGCGGGGCGGGACAGCAGGCGGGCGCTGGTAGAACGCTGGCGAGAAATAACGCGGAGGCGAGCGAACCGAGGAGACAAACGCGGCCAGCCATGGGGACGACTCCTGAAAGACGAGGTGTGATTTCTCACCCATCCTCCCCGTAGACCCTAATCCATCTCAGCGAAAACCGCCAGACGTACCGCCGTCCCGACTCCGAAAAATCTTCACGGAAATTCCCCGCCGACCGGCCTTTTAGCGTCGTAGAAATGAAGTAGTATTGATGAAGGGATTCTGAAGGAAAGGGGAAGAGGAATGAGTGGACTGGGCTTCGTGCAATCGCCGACCGGCTACGTCAATACCGCGTCCGCTACCGCTTCCCCCGTCTCGCAGGTGACCTTGCCCGACATGCTGGCCTCGGCCCGCGGGTTGTGGCTGCGCGGGCGCATTACGGGCTGGCCTTCGTCCCCGAACGCCGGCGCGCGGCCATCGGCATGGTGGAGCGGTCAACGCGATTCCCTCTCTCCAACGGCTCCACGTGCTACCGTTCGCATTCACGTTCACGTCGCCGGTCAGGTGCTTCGCGCGGAGGTAGCCGTCGGATCGCGCGGTGAGTTCGACGCGACCTTCGACGTGGCTCTCCCGCCGACCGCGCGCGGTTGGCGAGTGGCGCGTACGGAACTATGGCTGCGCGAGACCGCCTCGACATCCACGGAAAGATTGCTCGCGGACAAGCGCGGCCTCGTCCTGTCGCCTCGCGCCGATGCCGATGGCGTTGTCGTGGTGGCTCTGCCGTCCGACGCATCCTTCACCGAGCAAGCGGGCCACGATCTTCAGCGACGGCTGGCCGCGGATGGGGACAAGGGCACGCCAGGCCGACGTTCGTCCCTGCTTTACCTGGCTCCCGTTTGCGAAGACGGCGGGAAGCTTACCGCAATGACGGCGCGCGGCTGGCCGGCGGGTCATGTCGTGCCGCTGGATGGCGCGTCCGCCGCCGCGGCCCTGGATCGCTTGCGTTGGCTCTTCGCCGACGTGCTTCCGATGCGCGTCGTCGACCTGACCGACAACCATATCGCCAGTTCTCCGGCTGGTCCAATCCGCGTGGCTCCCTGTCCCACCCACCATCGGCCAGCGCGTTCCGGGCTGGCGACGCGCTACCCGCTCGTCTTCTGCCACGGAATGCTGGCCTGCAGCGTCATGCGCATGCGGCTGGCGCGCGAGTACAACTATTGGTCCGTCCTGCGCAAATATCTCAACGACCGCGGCTTTCGTGTCCTCTATCCGCACGTCACGCCCACGGGAGGCGTGGAACAACGGGCCGCGCAGTTGAAGGAGCAAATCCAGCGCTGGACGGACGAGCCGGTCAATCTGATCGCCCATAGCATGGGTGGTCTCGACGCCCGGCAGATGATCACGCACCTCGGCATGGCGGGACAGGTCCGGTCGCTGACCACGCTCTCGACGCCGCACCGGGGCAGCTGTCTGGCCGACTGGTTCCTCGACAATTTCCGCCAGCGCTTGCCCTTGCTGCGCGCGATGGAGGCGCTGGGCGTCAACGTCGATGGCTTCCGCGACTGTCGCCCAAGCGCCTGCCGTGCCTTCAGCGACCGGACGCCGGACATGCCGCACGTGCAATACTTCTCCTACGGCGGCGACGTGCCGCTGCTCAAGGTCTCGCCGATGCTGCGCCGCGCCTGGGACCGCCTGACGGCGGACGAGGGGCCGAACGATGGGCTCGTCTCCGTGCAATCGGCCCGCTGGGGCGAATACCTGGGAACGCTCTACGCCGATCACTTCGCGCAAACGCCGGATGGCCTGTTCGTCCATCCGAACGAAGACTTCGACTCATTGGGCTTCATCACGCGTGTCGTCCAGGATTTGGCGCGACGGGGACATTGAGCGCGAAACCAAGCATTTTGTTTGGCGAGCGAGGTGACGTTAGCCCCCGAGTATGCGTACTCGGGGGGCTGACGCCCCCCCACTCGCCAGGTTCATATCTGGAGCAATTTCGTTAGCCAGCGCTATCGTTGTTCGCGCAGGCATGGCGATGCCGTCCATTCTCGTTTATCCTCTCCCAAGACTTTCTTGCCCTGTCCTCATCCCACCGTTCGGAGGCCGCGCATGCGCTGGACTTTCTTGGCTCTCCTGGTCATCGCCGTCGGCGCACGCCTGGCTTTGACGGCCGACGTGCCCGACAGGGACAAGGCAATCGTCTACCGCGGCGCACGTATCCATACCGTTAGCGGGCCAATGATCGAACAAGGCACGCTCGTCGTCCACAAGGGCAAAATCGTCGCCGTCGGGGCGGACGACGCCGTGCAACTCCCCGCCGGCGCCACGATCATCGACGCCAGCGGCAAGACGATCATCCCCGGCCTGGTGGACACGCATTCGCACATCGGTATCTATCCGCGGCCGCACGTTCCCGCCAACAGCGACGGCAACGAGATGAGCGGCCCGCTGCAATCCGGCCTGCGCGCCATCGACGCCATTCATCCCGACGACCCCGGCATCAAGATGGCCGTCGCGGGCGGCGTGACCACGGCCAACATCATGCCCGGCAGCGGCAACCCCATCGGCGGCCAGACGCTGTACGTCAAGCTGCGCGGCAACACCGTCGAGGAGATGCGCATCCCCGGCTTGAAAGTCCTCGGCGGCTTGAAGATGGCCAACGGCGAAAACCCCAAAGGCTATGGCCGCAAGAGCCAGGCCCCCTACACGCGCATGAAAGTGGCATCCCTGCAGCGCGAGCAGTTCGTCAAGGCTCAGGAATAC
>JBBSES010000170.1:0-8529 GCA_038239465.1 Gemmatales bacterium | reverse complement strand
GGCCGTGGACGGGACCGGCCAGGTCGATGGTGCGCGACGATCCGGCGCCGGTCGGGTCGCCGACGGCGAGGCGATGCCCGGCGTCGGTCGCGGCCAGCATGTGGCCGTCGGCGCTCAGGGCCATCGCCAGAACGTTGGCGGCTTCCTTGTCGAGCAGCGACCGATCGGTGCCGGCGGCCAGGTCGTAGGCGTGCAGCAGGCGAGGGGCGCGGACGATCAGGATTTTGCCGTCCGCGGACAGGCGCGTTTCCAGGACGGTGCGATTCCCTCCGTGCGGCAGCGAGGTCCAGCGCTGGGGCGCGAGGCTCATGAGACGCAGTTCGCTGGGCTGTTTGGGCGTGCCGGTGAGGGCGAGAAGCAAGCGGCCATCGGCGAGGTAGTGGACGTGGGTGGCGGTGCCCGCTTCCGCGAGTAGGGTCGATGATTTCATCATCCCGGTCTGGCAATCCCAGGTACTCAGGCTCCCTTCGCCGGCGGCGGCGACGGCCAGAAGCTGACCATCGGCGGAAAAGGCCATGGGTCCAGCGCCGTGCTTGGACTTCGCCGGGAGTTCGCGCGTGAGGCGGCCCGTGCGCGTGTCGAACAGCTTTACGCTCGTCTTTTCATGGGGCACGGCCAAGAGGCCGGTCGGGGAAAGGGCCACATAGGTGAACGAACCGTCGGCGTTGGGCACTTCCAGCAGTTTCTTGCCCGAAGCGAAGTCCCACGCGGACAGGCCCATGTGTCCCCAGGCGATCAAGGTCTTGCCGTCGGCCGTCAGCCGCAGATGCTCGACCGTGCCGGCGGCGGCCCCACAGACGGCGCGGTCCTCGCCGGTGGTGGGATCCCAGACGCGAATCGTCGGTTTATCGCTGCCCACGGCGTAGAGGATCGATTTGCCATCCGGGGCGAAGAGGGGCGCCGTCATGGGCAGGGGCGATCCGCCAAGCCCTTGGCCCGGCCCCTTGGCGATATCCCAGAGAACGATGGCGGAGTCGTGATAGCCGATGGCGATCGTGCGATTGTCGGGCGCGATCGCCAGGCAGCTAGCCGCCCCTATGCCGTCGAGGTTTCCCGGCACGTCCGGCAAGCGTTCGCCCTTCTTGAGATCGACGCGCGTCAATCCCTTGGGTCCGCTGGCCGCCACGGTCTTGCCGTCGCGGGAAAGGGCCAGGCAAGCCAACGACTCGCTCAGCGCCACCGAGGGCTGGGATTCGGACTTCGCCAGGTCGTAGACCTGGAGGAACGCCCTCTCCGAGCCAGTTCCCCCCGTGGACTGGAAGGCGAAGGCGAGGAGCGGCTCGGTCGAGGAGGCGACCAGGTACGCTTGAGGCGTCTGCGGCGTGCGCGCGACCGTGACGGCTTTGCTCGTCCCCAGGTCGCCGAGGCGCACGACGAAGGCCTGGCGTTCGAGCGCTGAGAGAAATGCGACCGATTTGTCGTCGTGGGTGAAGACTACATCCTTGACGGGGGCCGTCTCGGTGAAGCGGCCGCGGACGCCGCGCTTGGCCAATTCCCAGACGACGACGGTCTGATCCTTGCCGCAGCTGGCGAGCAACAGGCCGTCGTTGCTGAAGGCCAGCCCCGGGACCTGGCCGCGGTGTTCCTGATAGCGGAGCAATTCCTTGCAGGTATCGGGATGCCAAAAGATGACCTTTCCCTCATCGTCCGCTGAAACGAGTATCGGCCGCGTGGGATGAAAGGCCAGGGCGCGCACGGCCCCGCGATGGCCGATGCAACGGCCCTTCTCCACGCCGGTGGCCGCGTCCCACAGGCGCACCGTCTGATCGTAACCGCCGCTGGCCAGGACGGTCCCCGTGGGGTTGTAAGCGAGAGCAGTGACGTTGCTCCAGTGGCGGAAGCGCTGCTCGCCGTGGACCGCGAGCAGTTCGGCCGGTTTGCCGGGCAACGCGCTCGCCGTGAGTCGATCCAGAGGCGAGGCGTTGCCCACGGAGGGTGTCCATAGGCTGGAGTTGGTATTCTTGTGGGTCGTCAGAATCGCGGGGACGGTTCGCAAGGTGGTTGAAAGCGACGAGTCTTTCTCGGTCGATGGAGTCTGGACCACCTCGGTCGCCGCCGGCCGTTGCGCGAAATAGGCCGCCGCCAGACTGCACACCACTGCCGCGCTCAGGCCGACGGCCACGAGGAACCGGCGCTTGCCGCGGCGCCGCGGCGGGGCGACGGTCTCCGTCGGCGCCTGGCCGTGTTCGCGGCGCGTTTCCTTGGCTCCAGGCTTGGGCGTAGGGACCACCTGTTCCGATGCGCTAGCCGCCGTGAACGGACGCAGCGCCTCGGCCACCTCGGCCGGCGTCTGGTAGCGATCCTCGGCTTTTTTCATCATCAGCTTGCGGACGATCGCCGCCAGCTTGCGCGGCACTTGCGGGCAGACTTTTTCCAGCGGCTCCGGCTCTTCCGGCTGATGCTTGAAGACCTTTTCCATGCCCGTGTCGCCCGTGAAGGGGACGCGGCCGGCGAGCAGGTGATACAGCGTGCAACCCAGGCTGTACAGGTCGCCGCGGATATCGACGGTGTGCGAGTCGCGCGCCTGCTCGGGGGGCATGTAGTCGGGCGTGCCGACCACGGAGCCGGTCTGCGTCAGGGTCGCGTCCATCGTGCCCTGCGTCTCGCGGCTCAAGCGGCTCAGGCCGAGGTCGAGGACTTTGACCGTGCGGTCCTTCGCCGTGAGCAGCAGATTGCTGGGCTTGATATCGCGGTGGACCATGCCCTTTTCGTGGGCGTGCTGGAGGCCGAGGGCGGCTTGACGAATGAATTCGCACGCCTCGCCGACGGGCTGGGCGCCGCGATCCTTGATGAGTTGGCCGAGATCGACGCCCTCGACGTACTCCATGACCATCATGTGCGTGTCGCCGATCTGGTCGGCGTCGAAGGCATGGACGACGTGCGGATGCGTCAGCTGCGAGGCGGCGCGGATTTCGCGCTGGAAGCGGCGGACGGCGTCGGGGTGGCTGAGGCGGTCCTTGCGAATGACCTTCAAGGCGACGACGCGGTCGAGCAAGCGATGGCGCGCCTTGAACACTTGCCCCATGCCGCCTTCGCCGAGGCGTTCGAGAAGGACGTATTGGCCCAGGAGCAGACCGTCCTCAGAACCTTGCAGCAGTTGATTGGCCTGATAGGGCGTGAGCCAACCGCGTTGCAGCAAGGCTTTCACCATGGCGCGCGGTTCGGGCGTCTTGTTTTGGAGGGCGCGCGTCAGGTCGGCAAGCTGCGCCGATTCCAGCAGTCGGAGACGGCGGAGGGTTTCGAGCAAGTCTTCGGTGCTGATGGGCATGACGGGAACCGGCGCGAGGAAGGGCAAAGGTGGCGGAACCCCGCCAACCGGAAAGATCGTAACCGCGCGGCGGGGGAGGAGCAAGAGGCCAGCCGCTCAGGGATTGACGGGAGTGGGCAGGCGCAGAATGTAGACCGTGCCGTTGAGGTTTCCCGTGGCCAGGTGCTTGCCGTCGGGGGCGAAGCCAAGTTGGTTGATCGGGCCGGGCAAGGCGATGCGCCGCGTCTGCTTGCCCGTGGCCAGGTCCCAGGTCAGCAGGCGATGGCCCGGATCGACGGCGGCCAGAGTCTTGCCGTCGGGGGCGAGCGTCAGGCAGCTAACGTTTTCTTGATCGGTGGCCCCCTTGTAAAGGGTCCGCTCCTGAAGGGTCGTCAAGTTGTAGACGCGAACCTGGTTCATGTTGCTGGCGATAAGCGTGTCGCCCTGGGGGGTGAATTGCAGGAAGAACAAGAAGCGCGGGTTCTTGGTGGGGAACGCGGCGTCGAGGCGCTCGGCGCCGGTTTCGAGGTTCCACGCCTTGATGCCGACGTCGCTGATGGCGGCCAGGGCGCGGCCGTCGCGGCTGAGGGCGACGTGGGTGAAGTTCGCCTTGGGGAGCGCGAGGGGCTGGGCGAGTTTGCGTTCCGTGCCACTGGCGGTGTCCCAGAGGTGAATGCCGCCACGGTGGTCGCCGGTGGCCATCGTCTGACCATCGCCGCTGAAGGCGACCGAAAAGAAAGGGATCCCGGCCGGGGCGCTGAGAGTGGCGCGTGGCTTGAGCGCGGGCAACTCGTACAGGCGCAGGTTCGTGTCGGCGCCGCCATAGAGGGCGACGAGTTTGCCGTTGGGAGAGAACGTCGCCTGGACCATGGTAAAGCGCAGGCCGGCGATGCGGCCGACCTCGGCGCCGGTGTCCAGGTCGCGGGCCAGGATGGCGTCGGCGGTGCGCTGCAGGACGATCCTGCCGTCGCTGGCCAGGGAAAGGGCGGGGCCGGACAGGGGGGCCTCGGGGAAGGTTCTCTCTTCCTTGCCGCTGGCCAGGTCCCAGAGTTTCACGTTGTAGTCGGTGCCGAGTCCTCCGGCGCTGACGAGGCGGCGCGGATTCTTGGCGAAAGCGATGCCGAGGATCGACCCCTTGTGGCCGATGGTCATTGGGAAGCGTTCCTTGCCGGCGGCCACGTCCCAGAGGATGACGCGCGGGCCGTAATTGATCAGGGCCAGCAGTTGGCCATCGGGCGAAGGCGCGATGACGGCGACGGAAGCGGCGGCCTTGGGAATGACGGCCTGCTCTTTTCCCGTGGCCGCGTCCCAGGAACCTAGTTCCTCGGTGTAGCTCGTCCCCAACCCGACATATTGCGAGGCCAACAGCGTCTTGCCGTCCGCGGTGAACGCGGGAGATCGCACGATCACGCCGGTCGCCGGGGTACTCCACAGCCGTTCCGATTTGTCGGCGCTCAGCGTCCAGCATTCCAGTTGTTTGGCGTTGCTGAAGGCGAAACTCTGGCCGGCGGGATGGATGGCGACCCCCGTGTAGACCGGCTGATCGAGCGTCACTTTGCGAATCGGCTTGGCGGCCGCGACGTCCCAGAAGGAGAGCAGCGAGTTCGTTCCCATGACTCGGGTAATCATTACCAGCCATTGACCATTGGCCGAATAATGGAGCATTGAGCCATCCAAAAGCGCCAGCACGGCGCGGCTGCGATTTTCGGCCAGATCCCAAAGAAAGTATTGACGAGGCCGTTCTCCCGCGGGCGCCAAATCCACCACCACGGCGGTCTTGCCGTCGGGAGCGAGTTGTACGAAATCGTGACCGGCGGGCAGGGTCGGGGAAGGCGATGGCTTGCCGGTGGCCGCTTGCCAAGTTAGCAGGCTGCCGGCGGCGGCGCCCTGCATCGGGCGATAGAGGGCCAGGACGCGGCCATCGGCCGTGAATGCTAGCGCTACGGCAAAGCCCGTGTTGGTCTCGCTCGTCAACACGCTTTTCAACTGGCCCGTGGTCGTGTCCCAGACGCGCACGTTTCGGTCGGCGCCCAGGGTGGCGAGCAGGGAACTGGTGGGGCTGAACGCGGCGAACTGCACCATGCCCCAGTTGCGCAGCCGATGTTCGCCCAGGACCGCGACGACTTCGGCAGGCAAATCGGGGATGCGTTCGACGGCGGGGATGCCGCGGGCGTCCAACTGCTCCAACGGCGTCCGCGTGGGATCGGGCGCCGGCTTCGTGGCCCCCGGTCCCGTCGGCGCGGTCGGCGCCACGGCGATCGGCTTGCCGTCCCGCTGGCTCAGGAAAGCCACGAAGCCCAAAACGCTGGCCAGGATGCCGACGGCGAGGATGGGCGCCAGCCAGCGGCGCGAGCGCCGGCGTGTCGGTTCCGAAAGCAGCGTGGGGGCGGCCGGCGCCAGCTTGCGGGAGGAGGGCGGCGCCGCCGGGGCGTGACGGCCATCCGCCGGCGTGATTTCAGCGCGAGACGCCTGCGTGGCCCGCTGCTGTTGCGAGGCCGCCGGCGCGAGGAACTCGGTAATCTCTCGATCCGGCGCCACCGCGCGGCCGGCCAGTCGCGACGGCAACGGCGTCATCGACGAATCGCTGTCCGGCGGAATGAACGGAGCCAGGGCGCGAGCGATCTCGGCCGGCTGTTGGTAGCGGTCCTCGGGACGCTTGGCCATCAACTTGTGGACCACTTTCGCCAGCGCTGGCGGCAGGTCGGTTCGCAGCTGTTCGATGCGCGGCGGCGCGTCCAGCTGATGCTTGAACAGCTTCTCCATGCCCGTGCCGCCGGGGAACGGCACCTTGGCGGTGAGCAAGTTGAAGAAGGTGCAGCCCAGGCTGTAGATGTCGGCGCGGTAATCGACGCCGTGCGAGTCGCGTGCCTGCTCGGGGGCAATGTAGTCGGGCGTGCCGACGACGGCGCCGGCCTGCGTCAGCGTGGCGTCTTGCGGCCCGTCGGCCGGCTTGGGGATGCGCGCCAGGCCCATGTCGAGGATCTTCACCGTCCCCCAATGGCCGAGCAGTCCCGCCGCGCCGCTGGCCACGCGCGTCACCAGGAGGTTGGACGGCTTGATGTCGCGGTGGACCATGCCGCACTCGAAGGCGTGCTGCAAGCCGAGCGCCGCCTGCCGAATGTAGTCGCACGCCTGCGGGATCGGCAATGGCCCCATTTGCTTCACCATCTTGGCGAGGTCCACGCCTTCCACGTATTCCATGGCGATGAAATGCGTGTCGCCCACCTGAGCGGCGTCGAAGGCGACGACGATGTTCGGATGGTGCAACTTGGCGGCGGCCTTAATTTCGCGGTCGAAGCGGCGCAGCGCCTCGGGGTTGTTGAGCCATTCCTTGCGAATGACCTTCAAGGCGACGAAGCGGTTCAACCCCTGGTGGCGCGCCTTGTAGACTTGCCCCATGCCGCCTTCGCCGATGCGTTCGAGCAGCACGTATTGGCCGAGGACGAGGTCCAGGCCGCGGCCCTGAAAGATCTGATTGACGTGAAAGGGGGTCAGCCAGCCGCGTTTGAGCAGTTCGCGGGCCAGGTCGCGCGGGTCGGCATACGCCGGCTGGAGGCGGCGTACCACCTCGTCCAGCTGCGTTGCCGGCAACACGCGGCTCTGGTCCAGTTCGGCGACCAGGGCGGCGACGGTTTGAATGGCCATGAACCCACCCAGGAGAGAGACACGCGCCTCTATGCGCCCTCAAGACTTGACGGGCGCGGAGACGGATCCTAACCCCCCGACGCCCCGCTCGCAAGCAGCGGCCAAACCCGCCATAATAACGACGTAGCGCCCGCCGCCACCGATTGGACCGTGCCAATGATCGACGCGCATATCCACGTCGTTCCGCCTGTTTTGCCGGGCATTGGCTCGTTGCATCCCGCGCTGGCGGGGCCGGCGGCCCCTCTGGCCGACTTCCTGCGTTCGGAAATGCGCGCCGCCGGCATCACCCACGCTCTGGCGATGGGCACCTACGCTATAACCGCCGAGGATCCGCTTGGGATAACGGAAACCTTGCGGCTGGCGCGCGACGTTCCAGGATTGGGCGCCATCGGCGTGGCCGACCCGTTGCGTACCGATCCCGACCACCTGCGCCGTGCCGCGGCCGTCCTGGCCAGCGGTCAAGTGCGCGCCCTGAAGGGCTATCTCGGCTATGTACCGTGCGGTCCCGATCATGCCGGATACCGTCCCTACTACGAGTTGGCGGAGCGCTTCCAGCTGCCGTTCGTGTTCCACACCGGCGACACCTATTCGCCGAAAGCACGGCTGCGCTACGCACAACCGTTGCTCGTCGATGAGGTGGCCGTCGATCATCCCAACGTCCGCTTCGTCATCGCCCACCTCGGCAACCCCTGGCTCATCGACGCCGCCGAGGTCGTGTACAAGAACGTGAACGTCTGGGCTGACCTGAGCGGCTTGGCCGTGGGCGACGCTGACAGCCTGGCCTCCGAGGAACGCCGTGAAACGCTGCACGACACGGCGCAGGCCGTGCGCCGCGCCTTCCTCTACGCCGAACGGCCCAATCGCTTTCTGTACGGCAGCGATTGGCCTTTGACGCCGATGGCCGTCTACCGCGACTTCATTCGGGCCATCGTCCCGGACGCCTATCACGATCAGGTCTTCGCGGAAAACGCCCGCAATCTCTTTCGTCTCTAACGACGCGAAATTTGCGACCCGCGTATAACGCCTGCACCTTAAACGCGGCCGGCGACGATTTTGTTGGCGGAATGTTACCGAACGGTTACGCGGGCGCGAGGGGGAACCATACAGGGCTTGCCGTTTCGCGCGGCGCGAAACGTCCATTCTCACTCAGCGCCCCCCCGCGCTTTGGCCGAAGCTACTCCCATCCACTCGATTGACCCCGCGAGGAATCCCCGTGTTCGAAGCTTTTTGCAAGGAGAAGCTCGCGCCCCTCACCCTGCGCCTGGCGCTGGGCCTGGTGTGCCTCTATCACGGCTTCAGCAAGATCATGCTTACCGGCGGCTTGAACTGGAACCCGGCCATGCCCCTGGGCTGGCAATTCCTCATCGCCTGGGGCGAGTTCGGCGCCGGCGTCCTCATCCTGCTCGGCTTCTATTGCCGCTTGGCGGCGGCCGTCATGGTGGCGTTGGTCATCGGCAACGTCGCCTGGCAATACGGCTGGCGCGTCTTTCAGTTTTCGCCGCGAAACCTGGAACCGACGGTATTGCTCATCCTGGTGGGACTCACGCTCTTGTTCTCGGGAGCAGGAGAGTTGTCGCTCGATGGCCGGGTGGCGGGAGGGGGCGGCGGCGGGAGCGGCAGGGGGCCGCGTAAAAAAG
>JBBSES010000169.1:0-8606 GCA_038239465.1 Gemmatales bacterium | reverse complement strand
CGAAGCGATCTTCAACGAGGGCCTGCGGGCCGTGGTGTCCGGCGCCAACCCGATGCTGATGAAACGCGGCATCGAGAAGGCGGTGGAAGACATCACCGAAAAGCTCAAGGGCATGAGCAAGGAAATCAAGAAGACCGAGGAGATGGAAAACGTCGCCTCGGTGGCCTCCAACAACGACCGCACGATCGGCAAGATCATCGCCGAGGCCATGGCCAAGGTCGGTAAGGACGGCGTCATCACCGTCGAAGAAGGCAAGAGCACGGCGACGGGCCACGAGTTCGTCGAGGGCATGCAGTTCGACCGCGGCTACCTGTCGCCGTATTTCGTCACCGACCCGCAGAAGATGGAATGCGAACTCGAAGACCCGTACATCCTGGTCTACGAGAAGAAGATCAGCAACAACAAGGACTTGGTGCCGCTGCTCGAAAAGGTGCTGCAGCAGGGCAAGCCGATCTTTATCATCTGCGAGGAAGTGGACGGCGAGGCGCTGGCCACCCTGGTCATCAACAAGCTGCGCGGCACCTTCAAGGCCGCCGCCGTCAAGGCCCCCGGCTACGGCGACCGCCGCAAGGCCCTTCTGGAAGACATCGCCATCCTCACCGGCGGCAAGGCGATCTTCGAGGATCTCGGCATCCAGCTCGAAAACGTCCAGCTGAGCGACCTCGGCAAGGCCAAGAAGATCAAGATCGATAAGGACAACACGACGATCATCGTCGAGACGTCCGACAAGAAGCGCAAGGAAGCGATCCAGGGTCGGGTCGCCTCGATTCAGCGCGAGCTGGAGAAGTCCACGAGCGACTACGACAAGGAAAAGCTGAGCGAGCGCGTCGCTAAGTTGTCCGGCGGCGTGGCCAAGCTCCTCGTCGGTGCCGCCACCGAGAGCGAGATGAAGGAAAAGAAGATGCGCGTCGAGGACGCCATGCACGCCACTCGCGCCGCCCATCAGGAAGGCATCCTGCCCGGCGGCGGCGTTGCCCTGCTCCGCGCCTCGGAAGGCTTGAAGCCGAAGGGCCTCAGCCACGACGAGGACGTGGGCTACAACATCGTCGTGCGCGCATGCAAGGCGCCGATCCAGCAAATCGCCGAGAACGCGGGCGAAAACGGCGCCGTCATCTCCACCAAGGTGCTGGAGAACAAGGAGCCTAACTTCGGCTATAACGCCCGCATCGGCGAGTATGCCGATCTCGTCAAGACCGGCATCATCGATCCGACCAAGGTGGTGCGTAGCGCTCTGCAAAACGCGGCCAGCGTTTCCACGCTCTTGCTGACGAGCGACGCCCTGGTGGCCGACGCTCCGAAGGAAGAAAAGAAGGGCGGCGGAGCGGGCGGCGACGACATGGATTAATTTCGACGCTTCGGGAGCGGGGTCGCGTCAGCGCCCCGAGTATAGTCTGAAAAGACCGCACTCGGGGCGCTAACGCGACCCCGCTCGCCAGCGCTTTTCACTCTGTCCCTTGCAGTTTATCGACCACCATCTCCACGCCGGCCGTATTCTCCGCCAACTCCACGGCGCGGCGCCGCTGCTCCAGACCCTCTACCTGTCCCTGTAATTCGACGCTGGCCCCATCGCCCCGGATGACGCGAAGGGGTACGTCGGCCAGCTTCTTGTCCCAGCGCAGCCGGGCCGCCACCCGGGCTTCGATGGCGATCTCGCTGTTAGCTACGCGCAGCGTCGGCCAACTCCGCGACAACTGCGCCGTTCCCTTCGCCAACACCGCTTCCAGCTTTTGCCCGAGCTTGGCTCCCAACTTCGATAGCTGCGCCGCATCCTGGTTCTGACAGCCCGTGCAGAAGAGGAGTGCCCCGATCGCCCAGCGCGCGTGTCGCGTGCCCATTTTCGCCCGCCTTCCCGATCGGCCGATTTCCGTTGACTTGCCGCCACGGACGGCCGACTATGCCCATCCAGGCGCTCGATATCAAGGCGAAAGGCACCTACGCATGCGCTTCCACGACATGACCTGGCCGGTATTGCGCGAGGTGCCGCGCGAGCGTGTCGTCGTCGTCGCGCCCATCGCCGCGTGCGAGCAGCACAGCCGCCATTTGCCGACGTTTACCGATACCATTCTCGTCACCGGCGTGGCCGAGGGCGTCGAACGCCGGCTGCCCGAGCAGGTGTTGCTGCTGCCGACGCAATGGTTCGGCGCCAGCGGCCATCACCTGCGCTTCGGTGCCACGCTCTCCGCCGAGGTGGACACGCACGTCGATTTGCTGTGCGACCTGGTCCGCCCGCTGCTCGACGACGGCTACGTGCGCGTACTCATTCTCAATGGCCATGGCGGCAACATCGACACCATGCAAATGGCCCTGCGCCGGCTCCAGCCCCACTATCAAAGGTGTCAGTTGACCGCCGCTTCTTATTGGGATCTGGCCGCCTCGGAATTGGCGGCCCTCGCCGAAGGACCGCGCAAGGTCATGGGTCACGCCTGCGAGTTCGAGACGTCCATGGTCCTGGCGTTGCGTCCCGACCTCGTCCGCCGCGAGGAAATCGCGGACGACCCGCTGCCCTCCGAACTTGCCCTCCGCGGCCTCTATATCGCCGAGGACATGAAACAACGCACGCATCACGGAGCGGCGGGCTACCCCGAATTGGCGACCGCCGAGAAGGGGCACGCCTTCTTCAACGTCGTCATCGAGCGGACGACGGAAGTGATTCAGGCTCTACTGCGCCGTCCCTTACCCGAGTAAGACCGCGTGCCCCCACTCATGACCCGTCCCTACCGTATCGGCGTGGTCGGCTTCGGCGTCGCCGGCGCGACGGCGTCGTTCCTGCTCGCGCGCGCCGGACACCAGGTTTCCCTGTTCGAGCGTGCCCCGCGCGTCGGCCCCGTCGGCGCTGGCATATTGCTGCAGCCGTCCGGCCAGGCCGTGTTGCGCCGCCTCAACTTGCTCGAGCGCGTCACCGCGCGGGCCGAACCGATCGCCGAATTGCACGCGCTGAGGCACGATGGCCGCACTCTCGTTCGCCTTCCGTATGCCGAGGTCGAAGCGGGCTGCATGGCCTACGGCGTTCACCGCGGCGACCTGTTCGCGGTCTTGCACGATGAGGTTCACGCCGCCGGTGCCCAAGTCTTTCTCAATCACGATATGCGAGGCTATCGCAAGACCGCCGACCACGTTTACATCGGCGACTCCGCCGGCCACGTGCACGGCCCCTTCGATTTCCTGCTCGTGGCCGACGGCTCTCGCTCCCTGCTGCGCGGCGATTGCCGCCTGACGAAATGGGTCCACGAATACGCTCATGGAGCGCTTTGGGCACTGGGTCCCTGTGCCGCCGTGCGCGGCCGACTGCATCAGGTGACGCTCGGCACGCGGCAACTCCTCGGTTTACTGCCGATGGGCGAGGGCCGCTGCAGCCTCTTCTGGAGCCTGCGCCGCGACGAACATGCCGCCTTCCGCAAGCGCGGCCTCGCTCCTTGGAAGGATGAAGTCCTCCGCCTCTGCCCCCTGGCCGACGAATTGCTCACCGGCATCGACGACCTCGAACGCATCAACTTCACCACATATCAACATGTATGGATGCGTAAGTGGCACGACGAGCGCGTACTCTTCCTGGGCGACGCCGCCCACGCCATGAGTCCGCACCTGGGGCAGGGCATCAATCTGGCGCTTCTCGATGCCTTCACCTTCGCTCAAGCCTTGAAGCGCGTCGGCGACTACCGCCGCGCTTTCGTCGTCCATACGCGCCAACGGGCGCGCCACCTGCGTTATTACGCCTTCGTCACGGCGCTATTGACGCCTTTCTTTCAATCCAATGGCGTCGTCAAAGGCTGGGGCCGCGATGGCGTTCTACCCTGGCTGCCGCGCCTACCTTGGGTGCGCCGGCAAATGCTGCTGACGATGGCGGGGTTGAAGCGCGATTTCCTCGGCGGACGGATCGAGGCATAAAGTCTTGTTTACGTTTCGCGGCCCCGCTTTGCCGGGGACTTGCAGCGCATCCAATCCCCGCTATAGTCTCCTGCATCGGGCTTCTCCCTCGACGGAAAGGATCGCAGCATGGGTCACAAGCAAACCGCCGAGCATCGCTTCGGCAAAGCTTCCTATCATCAGGTCGGCCTCGTCCGCGGGCAGTTCGGCAACGTGCCGGAAGCGCAGTGGATTCCCTTCGTCCAGCAGGCCGGCTTCGACGGCTGGGAAGAGGCTAGCTGGGAACTCGACCTCGACAAGTGCGCCACCGACGCCGGAGCCGAAGCCTACGCCAAGGAGCGCGTCGCCCTGGCCCAGAAGCACGGCCTGGAAATCTTCACCGTCGCCACCCACCTACAGGGCCAGGCGCTCGGCGACGAACCAAGCGCCAAAACGCTGCAGTTCGTCGGCGGCGAGGCGGTCGCGGCCTATAAATCGTGGCGCGACAAGGGCAACAAGCCGCCGCGCAACAACCCCTACTATGTGCCCGACGAAGTCGGCCGCATGATCCACGAGAAGGCGCAAAAGGACCTTCTCGGCTGCGTCCGCCTGGCCCACTACCTCGGCAAGCTGCAAAATCGCAAGGTGGCGCTGCCCGGTTTCGTCGGCTCGCCGGCCTACTGCTGGGCCAGCTTCTTCCTCTTTCCGCCGCTGCCATCGAGCATCGCCGGACACGACATCCCCGACGTCCGCGAGATCAGCCTGGAACTGCTGGTCGAACGCTTCGGCCCCGTCTGGGACGCCTGCAAGAAGTACGGCGTCACTTACGACCTCGAGTGCCATCCCAGTGAGCGGGCCATGGGCGATATCGAGTCGGCCACCGACTACATCACCTTTCTCAACAAGGCCGGCTACGAGGGCGTCGTCGGCTTCAACCTCGACGGCTCGCACATGGAATGGCAGGGCGTTTGCGTCGTGCAGTTCATCCGCGAGTTGGGGCAGTACATCCACTGTGCCCACGTCAAGGGGGTCTGGGTCAGCCGCGAGCACACCCGTGCCGGCTTGCTCGGCGGCCATCGGCCTATGGGCGACAAGGTCAACGGCTGGAATTTCGTCACCGCCGGCACCGCGCGCGACGCCAACAGCCTCGAAGAAATCCTCATCGAATTGAACCGCTCCGGCTACGACGGCGCCGTCAATATCGAATGGGAAGACAACGATGCCGAGCAGCACGCCGGCGCCAAGACGGCGCTCGCCAACGTCCGCCGCGCCGACAATCCGCCCAGCGGCATGCGCCACGATGAGATGTTAAAGAAGTAGAAGATCACTCGCCATTTAGCGACGCTTCGCGGGAAGCGTTCGCGCGCCTCAACGCTTCTTCGAAGCGTCGCTAAACATCCTGGAGCCTTCCCTTTCATGTCCTACGGCACTTCCTCCGGCGGCGGCATTCGCTGGCTGCCTCTGGTTCTCGGCCTGATCGCGGCCGGCGTCATGCTGGCGCGCGGCTGCGACGAGGGGCCGTTTGGCCAGCACATCGTCGTCGCGCTGTCGCCGCAGCAGGAAGCGGCCCTCGGCGCTCAGTCCTTCCAGCACATTCTGCAAGAGTCCGACGTGGTCAGTGACGACCCGGCCGTCGGTGTCGTCAACCGCATCGGCGAACGCCTCGCCAAGGCCGCCGCCGATCCCGACTTCCTGGAAATCCTCAAGCTCAAACCGCAAAAGTACGACTGGGAATTCCGCGTCGTCCGCAGCCGGCAGGTGAACGCCTTCTGCCTCCCCGGCGGCAAGGTCGTCGTCTATACCGGCATTCTTCCGGTGTGCGAAACGGAAAACGGCCTGGCCACCGTCATGGGCCACGAGATTGGCCATGCCCTGGCGCGGCACGGCGCCCAACGCATGGCCCAGCAACAGTTGGTGCAGATCGGCCAGGTCGCCGTCGCTGGCTCCGTCGGCGACCTTCCGCCCGAACAACAGCAGGCCATCATGGTCGCGCTGAACGCCGGTTCGCAGTACGGCATCTTGCTTCCCTATAGCCGTGGCCACGAGTCGGAGGCGGACCACATCGGCCTGCTCTTGATGGCCGCCGCTGGCTACGATCCCAACGCCGCCATTACGTTCTGGAAGCGGATGTCCAAGGTCGGCGGCAAGAAGCCGCCCGAGTTCGCCTCGACGCATCCCAACGACGAACGCCGCGCCGGCGACCTGGAAAAATGGCTGCCTCAAGCATTGTCCCTCTACCGGCGCAGCGCCAAACAGGACGGTGAGCGCAAGCTGCCGGCGCCCTGATTTCACCCGGGAGCCGCACATGTCCGCCGTCCCCACACGCGATGAATTGGCCACGCGCTATCTCGAACAGCTGCCCTACACGCCCTATCCCGTGCAGGAAGAAGCGCTGCTCGCCTGGTTCATGGCCGACCGCGGCGTCCTCGTCTGCGCTCCCACCGGCACCGGCAAAACCCTCATCGCGCAAGCCGCCCTCTTCGAGGCGCTGCACACCGGCACGGTCGCCTATTACACGACGCCGCTTATCGCCCTCACGGAACAGAAGTTCCGCGAGATGCAGGAAAGCGCCGTCCGCTGGGGCTTTAAGGCGGAGGACATTGGCCTCGTCACCGGCAACCGCCGCGTCAATCCGCAGGCGCGCGTCCTCATCGTCGTCGCCGAGATTTTGCTCAATCGTCTGCTGCACCCCGCGGAGTTCGATTTCCACAACGTCTCAGCCGTCGTCATGGACGAGTTCCACAGCTTCGCCGATGTGGAGCGCGGCATCGTCTGGGAACTGTCGCTCGGCATGTTGCCCGCGCACATTCGCTTGCTCTTGCTCTCCGCGACGGTGGGCAATTCGCTCGAATTTCTCAGCTGGCTGAGCCGCTGCCATCAGCGCAAGTTAGAGTTGGTCGAAGGCAAGGAACGCAAGGTGCCGCTCACCTACGTCTGGGTGCCGGATCAACTGTTGGGCGAACATCTGGTCGAGATGGCCAAGGGGGACGCCCAAAGTCGCAAGACCCCCGCGCTCGTCTTCTGCTTCAACCGCGACGAATGCTGGAGCATCGCCGAACAACTCAAGGGCCTGACGGTCCTCGGCGCCGACCAGCGCTCGGCCCTGCATCAGGAAGTGGACAAGCTCGACTGGACGCAGGGCGTCGGCCCCAAGCTACGGCAAATGCTGCATCGCGGCGTCGGCGTCCACCATGCGGGGCTATTGCCCAAGTATCGGCGCGTGGTCGAGGAATTGTTTCAGCGCAAGTTGCTCGGCGTCGTCATGTGTACCGAAACGCTCGCCGCGGGTATCAATCTCCCGGCGCGATCCGTGGTGTTGACCTCGTTGGTCAAGGGGCCGTTCGGCAAGGAAAAGCTGGTCGAGGCCAGCATCGCGCATCAGATTTTTGGCCGCGCCGGTCGCCCGCAGTTCGACGACCGCGGCTACGTCTACGCCCTCGCCCACGAGGACGACGTGAAACTCCTGCGCTGGAAGGAGAAGTACGATCAAATTCCCGAAGACACGCGCGACCCCGGCCTGATCCGCGCCAAGAAACTTCTCAAACGCAAGAAGCCGTCGCGCCGCGAAAACGTGCAGTACTGGACCGAGGCCCAGTTCGACAAGCTCAAGGCGGCACCACCGGGCAAGCTCTATAGCAAGGGGCCGCTGCCGTGGCGCTTGCTCGCTTACATGCTGAAACTGTCGCCCGACGTCGGCAAGGTCCGCACGCTCATTCGCAAACGCCTTATGGACGAGGCGCGCATTCTGGCCGGCGAGAAGAACCTCAATCAGATGCTCTTGACGTTGTGGCGCGCCGGCTTCGTCACCCTGGACCCCGAACCGCCGAAGCCGCCGGAGAAAGACCAACCGCCGCCGGAACCGACGGCGCCCTACGTGCCCATGCTAGCGACGCCGACGCTCGCCCTGGAAAAGTTGTTGGTTTTCCGTAGTATCCACCCGCTCTACGGCGCCTTCCTGGTGGACGAACTCGGCATCGCCAACCGCGACGAGCGCTTGCAGGCGTTCGAAAGCGTTTTGGAAATCCCGCGGCCCTTGCTGCGTTATCTGCGCGTGCCCTACGAATTGCCGCCCGGCCCGCTGGCGACGACGCGCCTCGATCAGCAATTGATTCAGCGCGGCCTGATGGCCGCCGCCAAACCGCCGAAAACCGAGGAAGAAGAGGAGGACGACGAGGAGGAAGAGGAACGGCCGCCCCTGTTCGGCGAGAAGTTGAACCTCCTCTTCGAGGCGCTCTATCCCGAGGTCGGCGACGTGCGCGTGACCGCCGTCTGGGCCGCGGGCGAACTGCTCCGCTTCAACGGCAACTTCAACCTGCTCGTCAAGACGCGCGACCTCGTCAAGCAAGAGGGGATCGTCTTTCGCCATTGCTTGCGGCTCATTCTCTTGTGCGGCGAATTCTTGCAGCTGACGCCGGCCGATTGCCCGGCCAACGACTGGCACAGCGACCTGCGGGAGATCGCCGACCGCCTGACCGCGAGTTGCCGCGAGGTCGATCCGGCCAGCACCGACGAGATCATCGAGCAAGCGGAAGCGGCCAACGCATTGGTCAGCGCGGGCGAAGTGACGGCGGCGCCGTTGCCCGCGTCGTTGCCTGACCCCACCGCCGGCTTCGGAACGGGCATCTTCGAGACGCCGGATCCCGTTTAGCGAATCTGTTCTTAATCACCCCGGCGAGGGGGGGGGGGGGCCCCCCCCCCGCGTTTAACCCGCGCGCAACCGGGGGGGGGGGGACCCCCCCCCCCCCCCAGAGTCTGCGCCCGGG
>JBBSES010000168.1:0-8621 GCA_038239465.1 Gemmatales bacterium | reverse complement strand
CATCACGCTCGACGCCCTGTTGGCGAAGAATGGCCGGCTCAGCCCGATGCGCGTCGGCCGGTTGCTCGGCCAGCTGTGCGAGGTGTTGCAGGCCGCCCATTCCGAGGGGATCATCCACCGCGACTTGAAGCCGGCCAACCTCATGGTCGTGGATCCGGACACGCCCTACGAAAAGATCAAGGTCATGGACTTCGGCCTGGCCAAGCTCCTGGAATCGCCGGCGCTGAAGAAGATCACCGAAAGCAACATGGATTTCGCCGTCGGCACGCCCGGCTACATCTGCCCGGAGCAGGTGCGCGGCGAGGAGGCCGACCACCGCGGCGACTTGTACAGCGTCGGCGTCATTCTCTACGAAATGCTGACGGGACGATTGCCGTTCAGCGGGCGCTCGACCATGGACGTTCTGCTCGCCCACGCCACCGAAGCGCCGCCGACCTTCCTCGAAATCGGCGCCAACGACTGGGTGCCGGAGCCGATCGAAGTCGTCGTCCGCGCCTGTCTGGAGAAAGAGGCGGCCAAACGGCCACAGAGCGCCCGCGACCTGGGCGAGCGCTACGAGACGGCCTTGGCCCACATCGAGCAACTCCTGGCCGAGCAGCTGCCGGACAACCATCCGCGCAACCTGATGCACCAACCGTCGCCCTCGGCGCCGACGCCGATCCCTTCGGCGGAAGCCATCGACCCCAAGGCGGTGGTGCATCACCTGGAGGCGTGGATGCCGGAGAAGATCGCCATCTACAAACTGCGCGGCTTCGTGCATGACGTGGGCGGCGACGTGGTCGAAAGCGTGCCGGGCATGATCCGCGTCCGCCTCGGCGGCCGCAAGAGCGTCTACGGTTCCGGTAGCGCCCTCTCCTGGTTGGGCCTGAGCAAGAATGGCCTGATCGACATGGAGTTAAGGCTCCAGCAGATCGATCCGACGCGCGGCAATCAGCTGCATATCACGGTGTTGCTGAAAGTGATCGGCCGCGACGCCGCCCAGGACCCGGAATGGCACGCGCGCTGCGACCGGGTGTTCATCGACTTGCGCGCTTATCTGATGGGGGCCACGGGAGGTTGAAAAAGACGCATCGTTACTTCTGGCCTTCCGGCTCCTTTAGACCTTGGTCTTTGACACCCCTTTCCTGACCAGCTATGATAACGGGTGCGGAAAGAGGTGGTGGGCAGCCACCGAGCAGGAGGCCCGCGTGGTATGATTCAGGTGTTCGTGCGCAAGGCGAATCAGCTGTTGCGGGATCTGTCCGGATCGCTGCGAGGCCATCCGACCAAGCCGCCCTCTCCGCAACCCGTCCCGGCCACCACCCGTTCGTATGAACCCCTCCGCCGCTTACTCCTCACCGATGGCGTGAGCCGAACCCTCTTCGAGGAATACGCCAACCATCGCAAGGGCAGCCGCGGCGAAGAAGAGACCGGCTGGGTGCTGCTCGGCCTGCGCGACACAGACGAGGCGATCGCGCTGGCCACCCTCCCCGCCGGCACCGAACGCGAGGCAGGCGTCGCCCACGTTCGCTTCAACAGCAGTGCCCAGGCGGTGGGCAGTCGCTTCGTTCGCCAACTGGATCGCCGTCTGAGTATGTTGGGCGTCGTTCATACGCATCCGGGTAGTCTGCGTCATCCGAGCGACGGCGACTTCCGGGGCGACAGCGAATGGGTCGGCCAACTACGCGGGCAGCAGGGAATCTTCGGCATCGGCACGGCCGACGGCCATCCGAACAACCATCCCGTGGTCGCCCGACAGCCCAAACCGCACGCCCAGTGCCTCGGCGCTTTGTGTCTGTCCTGGTATTCGCTGCGGCCCACGGACGCCAACTATCGCCCCCTGCCCGTGGAGTTGACCCTCGGTCCGGACCTGGCACGACCTTTGCACTCGATTTGGCCGACGCTCGAAGCGAACGCCGAACGGCTCGATCGGCTGGCCCGCCAGCAAAACGGCGTCCGATTCGACGTGGTCGCGGGCCAACGCGGAGACGCCTTGGCGATCTCCATCCCGTTGGCCGAACCAGGGGACGCGATTCGCGTCCTTTTGGAAGGAAAAGAGGTCACTTACGTCCTGGCTCGTCACGGAGACCTGTTGGTCGTGGACCAGCACACCGCCGCCATCGATCAGGGCGTATACCTCTTGCTCGCGGAACTGGCCTCTCAGTCTTGACCACTTTGCCCGACCTCGGCGGCCGGGCCGAACTTGAACCGGGAAAGGAGAACGTCGATGGACTTCCGACCTCTCAACGACACGGAACGGCGGCAACTCATCAGCTCTCTGCGCGGCAATGCCGAGAGCAATCGCGCGATCCTCATGGACCGCCGCGACACCAGCTTCCTCGGCAGCGCCGACGAAGTTTCCGACGAGGAAGTGATCAACGCGATCAAGTCGGTGCCGTGCCATTATTAGGAAACCAGCTGGTTAGCGTCGCTTCGTGGCAGCGTGGCGTGACAATGCTTCCACGAAGCGTCGCTAACCAGTTGTCTGATTCACTACCGAACAACATGGGCCTCCTCGACAGTGAAGCCGGGAAGCGGCGCCTCTTGAGCGTTGAGATTCCCGTTGTCGAACGCTACAACCAGGGGCGCGACGCCGTCTTCAAGATTCAGATGGCGCGCCTCGGTAGCGGCTTGGTTTTGCGCTATCGCTTGAAGCCGGGCCACAATCCGTATCAGCTGGAAACGCGCCTGGTGTCCAGCTATCCGACGGTGCCCCCCGAGACGCGCGTGTTGACGCCGTTGAAGCACTGCCCGCACTTGCTGGAAGGGCAGACGCTGTGCTTGTGGCGCCAGGGCAGCACGCGCACGAACAGCCGCTGGGATCCGGCCAAGTACACGGCGATCTTCGCCGTGCAGGCGGCCTGGCGCTGGCTGGCCTGCTATGAAATCTGGCACGAGACGGGCGAATGGCCACTGCCCGAGGCGAAGTGATGGCCGCGCGCCTCGCCCGTTCGCAAGGAGGTTGCCCGTGGCTCACCTGATTCAGGTGGGGGTCGGCAGCGGTGGCATGCCCGTGCTGGACATGATCGCCCGCGACCCACGCATTTCGCGCGTGACGCTCATCGAGCCGGACGTCTACAAGCCCCACAACGTCGAGCGTCATCTCTTTCCCCTGAGCGGCGTCGGCGAGTCGAAGGCGATCTTGGCCGAGGAATGGCTCAAGGAACGCCGGCCCGACTTGTCCGTTACCACGATCATCGACGACTTGCTCAATCCCGTGGCAGCGCAGGCTATCAATGAAGCGGCGGCGATGGCCGACATCGGCGTATGCGCCGCCGACAACGAGGCCGCCAAGTTCCACTGGGACGCCCTGATGCGCCGCCACGGCAAACCGTGGACGCTGGGCGAGGTTCTCAGCGGCGGCATCGGCGGCTTCGTCCACTGGTTTAAGCCCGGCGGTCCCTGTTACGGCTGCGTGGCCAGCCATTTGCAGCGTTCCATGAATGTCGAGAAACCATCGACGCCCGATTACTCCCAACCCAATGGCGCCGTGCAGGAGACGACCGTGCCCGCTAGCCGAGCGTCGATCCAGGCCATCGCATCGTTGCACGCCCTGATCACGCTCGACCTGTTGACCGACTCCGCGAATTACGCGCCTGGCTTCACCAGCCTGTTGCTGACGCTACGCCAGGTGCCCGACGTGTTCGACGAGGCGTACCGGCCTTTTCGCTTCCGCATTGCCAGGGCACCAGACTGCTTGATCTGCGGCCCCCAAGCGGCGGCGACACCGGCTTCTTCGTCGGAGGACCTCGATGTGGCCCTGGATCAAGCACTGGCTCGACTGGGCGATGCATGACCTTTGGCCCATGCATCGCCTTGGGCCGCGGCCGCAAGCCCTTCACTATCGGTACGAAAAAGCCGGTCTCACTGTCCACGACCAGGCCATTCCGTGGAATGCCGAAGCCGTGCTGGTCGAGACGCTGGTGAAACTGCCGGCCGGCCGGCGTAAGGCCGACTTTCAGTTGGTCCTGCCTAACCTGCCGCCGGTGCCGGCCGAGAGCCTGCGCCGCGACGACGGCGAGGATCGCCATCGCCTGCTGTTCCGTCTGCCGCCGCCGACGCGCACCGTCGTCGCCGAGGTAATGTGGCGCACCACGTCGCTCGGGCAGGTGACGCTACCCGTCGTCGGCCGCGACGAGTTCGTGCAGCAGCTGCGCGTGCAGATGCCGACCCTGTTCGTCCGATTGGGCGATCAAAACGTCGCGTGTCAGACGTTCGTGTCCACGCAATGCCGGGGATTGATCGCCAGCGCCCTGATTACCAGTCCGACGAGTCTGGTGCCGCTCATGGACCTCGATTTGCACGTCGAGTTCCGCTCCGAGCGCAGCGGCGCCGTCTGCAAGTCGCCGGTGCAACTGGCCAGCACGCAGCTGGCGACGCGGCAAGCGCTCGTCACCGTGGTGCCGCGCAAATTCCCGCGGCGTATCGGCACCTGGACGGCCACCTGGATGCTCGGCGACCGGCCGTTGGTCACGCAGCGCGTCAAGGCGATTTCCCTTCGTCAGTTCCAGAAGTCGCTGCGCGTCTCCGACACGCGCTTCGTCGTGCAAGCCGGCAAGGGCGGCGCCGTCAGTCTCCAGCGCCAGGTGCCGCACTTGCAGGGCGACGACCGCCTCGGCCCCTGCTTCCTGGTGAGCAGCCGCGAGCCGGGCATGGCGGGGCTATGCACGCTGCATGTCAACGCGCAGGTGCCGGGCGCCGTGCGTACGCCGATCCTGGCCGAGCAAGAAGTGCTTATCTCCGATGGCCCGACCGTGTTCGCGCCGGGCACCCTGGAAGCCGGCGAACTCGGGCAGGTTTCCGCGTTCGAGTTGCGCTTGAAGAATCAATCGCTGGGGCTATTGTCGCTGTGCCCCGCCCCGGCGGCGGCGTTCACCAGCGAGGGCAGCTTCAAGCCGCCCGACGATTTCGCCTGGACCGTGGCGGCGGAAGAGGAGTTGAACGAACGCCTGGGGAAATTACTGGACGGGCCGACGGCATAACCTGATTTGTTTACGTTTCGCGTCCTACCGCCGTTTCCATTCGTCCGGATCGGTTTCCCACGGCGCGCGATCGTCGGTGCGATACCACGTCCGCGTCCGTGTGGTTTGCTGCAAGAGTTGATAGTTGTTGACCGCGAACACGAGAAAGAACACCGCTCGAAACATGGTGCCCCGCCCGAGAAACGGAATGAACGGCTCTTTCATGGCCACGCTAATGAAATAGTTCGCCGCGAGCAGTCCCGACAGGCCGAGTGAGACCATCAACGACAGCCGGATGCCGTCACGCGGCCGAAACCAGTCGAACAGGTCGCGGGAAATCTGGCCGCCGTCGAGCGGATAGATGGGCAGCAGATTAAGCAACGGCCAGGCCCAATTGATAAGTAATAGAAACCCTATCGCCGCGAACAAATGCGGATAGTCCTTATCTGGATCAAGGTAGGGCTCCAGTCCCCACCAAAAAGACACGTAGAGCAACCCATACAGCACGAACTGTATCCCCGGCCCCGCCAGGTAGACGGCAATCCGCTGCCAACGTTTGCGCAAGTCGCTGCTGCTGATGGCTAAACCGCCGAAACTCCACAACAGAATATGCCCATGCGTGCCGAAGACGCGGCCCATGAAGACGTGGCCCAACTCGTGCAGCAAGACCGAAACAAAGACGCACGCCACCCACAAGAACAGATAGATCAAGCCCTCGTCCAGCACCGACCAGCCGAGCAGAACGCTCATCAGCCAAAAGAAGGGATGCACGCGCACCGGCACGCCAAACATCGTCCAGTTCAAATCGAACGGCGTGTGGTCGTCCCCGGACAAGTTCATGGCGCGTTCCTTTGGGGTTGGCAATATCCGTCGATCCACCGCTTCGCTATGCTAGCGGAAACGTCGCCTCCGAGGGAGCCTCATGGACTGGTCCGCGCTGCGCGAAGAATTTCCCGTTACCCGCAAGTGGGGCTACTTCGACCATGCCGGCGTCGCGCCGCTGAGCGTTCCCGCGCGCGACGCGCTCCTCGAATACGCAACCGATCAGACGGACAACGGCGTCGCCAGCGTGCGCCGCTGGATCGACCGCGTCGTTGAGGTCCGGCGCCTAGCGGGACAATTGCTCAACGCCGACCCGTGCGACGTGGCCTTCGTCAAGAACACCAGCGAGGGCATCGGCCTCGTCGCCGAGGGGTTTCCCTGGCAGCCGGGCGACAACGTCGTCACGGCGGCGGAGGAGTACCCAGCGAATCTGTATCCCTGGATGAACCTGGCGTCGCGCGGCGTGGAACTGCGCCGCGTCCCCCGATTGTCCATCGATGACATTCGGGCGGCACTGGACGGGCGCACGCGCTTGCTCACGCTCAGTTTCGTGGAGTACGCCAGCGGCTTGCGCAATGACCTGGACGCCCTCGGATTGCTGTGCCGGGAACGCGGCATCCTCTTTTTCGTCGATGCGATTCAGGGGCTGGGCGTGTTTCCCATCGACGTGAAACGGATGCCGATCGATTTCCTCGCCGCCGACGGACACAAGTGGCTGCTCGGCCCCGAAGGCGCCGGCCTCTTCTACATCCGCCGCGAACTCATCGAACGCCTTCGTTGCGTCGGCGTCGGCTGGAATAGCGTCGTGGGCGCCTTCGACTTTTCGACCATCGATTTCACGCTCAAGCCCCATGCCGGCCGTTGGGAAAGCGGTTCGCCGAATGTCGCCGGCATCACGGCGTTGGGGGCCAGCATCAAGCTGCTTCTCGACATTGGCATTCCCCAAGTGTCCGATCGAGTTTTGGCGCTCACCGACCATTTTTGTGATCGAGCCACGCGGGCGGGTTTGGAGATATTCAGCAGCCGGCAGCCGGGCGAAAACTCGGGCATCGTGTCGCTGATCGTGCCCGGCGTTGATCCGAAGGAACGGGTGCAGCGGTGCCGCGAGCGGGGGTTCATCGTCAATCAGCGCGCCGGGCGGCTGCGCGTCAGTCCGCATTGCTATAACAGCTTCGAGGAAATCGACCGGCTGGTAGAGGTATTGCGTCCCTTCTGAGAAGATAGTTGGACCTGGAAACGGATTCCGCCGTGAAATCCCTTGTTAGCGCTGCGGGCTGCTGGAAATGTTCATGCAGCCCGCAGCGCCAGCAAGGCACCATCAGGCAGACGCGGAGCTTGTCTCATGGAAGCCGCACCGTCGGCCACCGCCAAACATCGCCGGGCGCTGCTGCTCACGCTCGGCGTCACTTTCGGCTATGCCCTAGTCCAGGCGACGGCCGGCTATTTCACGAATAGCCTGGCGCTGATCGCCGACGCCGGCCACATGCTGACCGACTCGTTCGGCGTGGCCATCGCCCTGTTCGCGTCCTGGATTGGGTAACGGCCGGCCAATCCGAACAAGACCTACGGCTACTACCGCGTCGAGATCCTGGCCGCCCTGCTCAACGGCGTCGTCCTCTTCTCGATGGCCATCTTCATCTTCATCGAAGCGGCCAAGCGCCTCAGCCAGCCCGAAGCCGTCAACAGCGTGCCCATGCTGGTCGTCGCCGTCCTCGGCCTCGGCGTCAACCTGTTCGGCATCTGGAACCTGCACGAAGGGGCCGGCGAAAGCCTCAACATGAAGGGGGCGTTCCTCGAAGTCCTCAGCGACACCCTCGGCTCGATCGGCGCCATCACGGCGGCGATCATCATCCTGACGACCGGCTGGGTGTATGCCGACCCGCTGTTCAGCATGGTCATCGGCCTGTTCATTTTGCCGCGAACGTATGGCGTGATGAGCGAGGCCGTCGGCATCCTGTTGGAAGGAACTCCGGCGCACATCAGCATCGCCGCCGTCGAGGAAGCGCTGCGCAAAGTCGATGGCGTGGCGGCCGTCCACGACCTGCACGTCTGGACGATCACGTCCGGCATGGTGGCGCTGAGCGCCCATGTCGTGTTAGCCGAGGGGCAGCCGCCGGAGCGCGGCTACGCCCTGGTGGACGACCTGTGCGAACTGCTGCAAAAGGAATTCGCCATTGGCCATTCGACCATTCAGGTCGAGCGCTCCGACCGGAGCGAGCGCGAGATGCGCCACTAAACTTGTCTCGGGGAGGGAACGCCCATGACCGCGCCGATTAGCCATCGCCTCGCCGTCTACACTGGCGTCTTCGATCCAGTGCATCTGGGACACGTGGACGTGATGCGCCGCGGCAGCAGCATCTTCGACAAGCTCATCGTCGGCGTCGGCATCAACCCCGAGAAGTCCACGTTTTTCAGCCTGGAGGAGCGCGTCGAACTGGTGCGCTCCGTCATGGCGCCGTTTCCCAACATCGACGTGCAGCCGTTCACCGGGTTGGCCGTCCACTTCGTCCGCCAGGCCGGGGCGCGCGTGATGCTCCGCGGCCTGCGCACCCTGAGCGACATGGAATACGAGTTCAGCATGTCGCTGACGAATCTCAGCCTCGATTCCGAGTTGGAGACCATCTTTCTCATGGCCCAGGACCAGTACTCGCATTTGACGAGCACGCTCATCCGGCAAATTGCCACGTTTCATGGCAACCTCGACAAGTTCGTGCCAGGTCAAATCAAGGAGGCGCTCCTGAAGCGCGTGGGCGAACGGGCGGCACCACCGTCGTGAGGTCCAGCCCATCCGGCCCGAGGTGATGATCGAGCAAATCGATGCGTCCATTCATATTGAGTCGCTCGAACACTTTGCCCATT
>JBBSES010000167.1:0-8635 GCA_038239465.1 Gemmatales bacterium | reverse complement strand
GCCTTCGACGGGGTCGTTACGCAGTTCGTTGATGCCCTGGCGGTCCCGTGAACGCGGTGCGGCGTTGGCCGCACCGCGTTCACTTTTCGGTGCGAAGGAAAGAAGAGGGGACGCGAAAACAAAGGGGACATCGTACATTAATAATCTACGATGCCCCCTGGTATATGGGTTTTATCCCAAAAAAGCCCTGTATTTCGAGTCAACTGCGAAAATGGGACGAACCAGACCCTTTTTGGGAGGTTCTTCTCATGGCCACTTCTCAAACCGCTCGGCGACCGCGCCGACACACCCCCGCCGACAGCGTCGGCAAGCCGCGTGACGTCCTTCATCCGCGCGGCCAGCAGCTGGGTCCCGAACGCTTCGGCATCCTCTGCTTCGACTGCGCCAAGGCACGCTCCAAGTTCCTCCTCGCCGACTTCTATGGCACCATCCTCATCCCGCCCACCACCGTCGCCCACAACCGCATCGACCTCGACGCTGCCATCGCCCAGGTCCGCCAAGCCTTCGCCGATCACCACCTCGGCGACGGCCTCGTCGCCATCGAACCCACCGGACGCTATCACCGCCTCGTCCAACGCGCCTTCGCCAGCGCCGGCTTCGAAACGCGCATCCTGCAAGATCAAGGAGGGGGGTCGGCGGGGCCCCCAGATGTTGGGCGACATCCTGCCGATCGTGTTGGCGCGCCTGGGAGTGGGCGCGGTACAATCGACCGAGTCAAGGGAGTAGACCTCCGCCGCGTCGGGTCCGCGAGCCCCGAACGCCTATTGTCCCCAAGGGTCAAACCCTGAAAAAAACATGGCGCTCTCTCGCATCACCAACGCCTGATACGGCACCGTGGGGTCGCTCCCCTGATATACCAGTATGGCGATCTCTCTTTTTTGAACCCGTTTTCGACGGTGGTGTACACCGTCCGTAGATAGCGGTTTGCCCCATTGGAGCATGGCGCTCTTTTCAAACTCTTCACGGCAAATCAAGACGATACGCCGTCGTATCGGCGTTGGCGGTGAAGACGTGCTTGCCGTCGGCGGAAAAGGCGAGGTTGCGGACGGGGCCGCGCAGGGGCCAGTTGCGGACTTCCTTGCCGCTGGCCGTTTCGAAGACCTTGACCACGTCGTCCGGCCCCACGGTGGCGAAGCGGCCGCTGTCCGGGCTGACGGCGAAGGCGATGACCCGGCCATCGTGGGCCTTGATCGTGTGCAGCGGGTCGCGCGGCCCCATCGGGCGAATCTTCTCCAGATCCCAGACGCGAACCTCACCGTCGGCGGCGCTGGTGAGCAGGTGCTTGCGGTCGGGAGTGAAGGCCACGTCGGCGAAGCCTTTCTGATGGGCCGGCAGGTCGCCATCGAGATAGCGAACCGCCTTGGGAGCTTGAAAGACGCGGGCATTGCCGTCGCTTCCGCCGAGGGCCGTCAATTCGCCGTCGGCGCTGAAAGCCAGGCAAGCGACCGATTTATCGCGCTCGCTGAAGAGGTCGAGCGGCGCCCAGGTGGTGGTGTCGAAGGATCGGACGATGGTCTGCGTCGTCGCCGGCCGCAGCCAGGCGATGAGGCGTTTGCCGTCCGGCGTGAAAGCGAGCGTCGGCACGATGCCGACGGCGTCGAGCGATTTGATTTCCTTGGCGTTGGCCACGTCCCAGACTTTGATGGTCGAGCCAGCGGTGCCGCCGCTGGCCGACGCCAGCTGTTTGCTATCGGCGCTGAAGGCCAGAGCCGTGACCGGGCCACGATGGCCCAACAGCACGCCGCGGCCGCCGCCGGTCGCCGCGTCCCAGAGGCGCACGGTATGGTCGTCGCTGCCGGTGGCGAGCAGTTTGCCGTCGGCGCTGACGGCGACCCCGTTGAGCGGGCGGACATGGCCAGCGAGCGGGCTGCTCACCTCGCGGCCGCCGTTGTCCCAGACGCGCACGCTTCGATCGACGCTGGCCGAGACGAGCGAACGGCCGTCGGCGCTGAAGGCGACGCTGCTGACGAAGTTGCCGTGTCCCCGATAGGTCCGCAGCTCGTTGCCGGTATGAGCGTCCCACAGTTTGACTAACTGGTCGGCGCCCGAAGAGGCGAGGAAGCGGCCGTCCGCGCTAGAGGCGACCGAACTGGCGGCGCCTTTGTGAGCGTCGATCTTGCGCAACAGCGGCGGCTCCTTGTCGCCAGCCAACGTCCAGAGACGCACGGAACCGTCGCCACCGGAACTGGCGAGGTGCCCGCCGTCGGGACTGAAAGCCAGGCCGCTGATGCCGAGACCGTGCCCGGTATAGGACACCGTCTCCTTCGGCTGCTCGGGATCCCAGAGCTTGATGATCCCCTCGGCGTCGCCCGACGCGATGAGCTTGCCGTCGGGATGGAAGGCGACGGCGCTGACGGCCGCTTCGTGCCGGGCCAGAGCATGGGTTTCCTTGCCCGTCGCGGCGTCCCAGACCTTGACCGTGCGGTCGGCGGCGCCGGAGACGATGCGTTTGCCGGGCTTGTCGTAGGCGGCGGCCATCACGGCCGACTTATGGCCGGTCAGGGTGAGCAACTCGTCGCCCGTGTCGGGATTCCAAAGCTTGAGGACTTCGTCGCCGCCGGTGGACAGCACTGCCTTGCCGTCGGGCGCCCATAGGACCGTCGTGATCGGCGTCTTCTGGGCGTTGATCGAGCGCACCGGCTTTTGGGTCGCCACGTCCCAGATTTTCAGCGTCTTGTCGGCGCCGCCGGAGACGGCGCGAGAGCCATCGGGACTAAAGGCCGCCGACCAGACGAAATTCTCGTGGCCATTCAGTACGCGCGGCACCCCCTCCGGTTCGAGGTGCCACAGGCGTACCGTTTGATCCTGGCTGACCGACGCCAGCTGCCGGCCATTGGGATGAAAGGCGACGCCCGTGACTGGGGCGAGATGCCCGTGGAAAGCGCGGATCGGTTGATCGCTGGCGGTATCGTAGACGCGCACGCCGCGATCCTGACCGCCGATGGCCAGGAGTTTGCCGTCGTGGCTCAGGGCGATGCACGAAGCGTTGTTCGGCTTCTCGGCCAGGGTTTGCACCGGGTCGCCGGTGGTGGGCAGGAGCTTGCCCTCGGCCGCGGGGGCGTTGCACAGGCGCGGCAATCCATTGATGCCGCAATGGGCGAAGTGCTTGCCGTCGGCGGCGTAGGCCAGGCTCAGGCCGCTGCCGGTGGGATAATAGATGCGCTGCACGATCAGGCTCTTGGTTTCGTGATTGGTGACGCGGACGGCCCCTTCGCCGCCGAGCGATGCGACGAGTTTGCCGTCGGGACTGAAGCAGACGGCCACGACTTTCTGATTGTGGCCGAGCAGCTTGGCCGACTCCTTGCCCTCCTCGTCCCAGACGCGAACGGTGGCGTCGAGGCTTCCCGAGGCGAGCCATTTGCCGTCGGCGCTGTAAGCGAGGGCCGTCACGCCGCCGGTATGGCCGGTGAGCGCGCGCAGTTCCTTGCCCGTGTCGGCGTCGTAAATTTTCACGTCTTTATTGGCGGTGAAGGCAAGCTCCTTGCCGTCGGGCCGAAAGGCGACCGCCACCGAGCGCGCGCTGAACCGGCCCGCCTCGGCCACGCTCTTGGCGCGGTCGGCCAAATCGCGGATGGCGCGCAACTCGCGGCCCGTCGCCACGTCCCAGATCTTGACCGTGCCATCGCGGCTGGCGGTGGCGAGGCGGCTGCCGTCGGCGGTGTACGATAGGTCTTCGACCCAGTCGCCATGCCGAAAGCGGGCGCTGCCGTAGACGCGGCTGACGTGTTCGGGGAAATCGGCCGGCAAGGAGGGCAGATGCCAGCGCGCGTCGCGGAACGCCTCCGCGGCCGCCGCCAATCGACCGGCGGCCAGCGCGTCGTCCCCCTTCTTGGCGAACTCGTCGGCTTTCGCCAGGATGTCGGCCGCGAACTTGCCCGGCACGCCGTCCTTGACGGCGGCCTCGCGCTCGCCGCGAAACTTAGCCTGCAAGTCGCCGACCTGTTCCTTGGTCGGCCCCCCCTCGTCGGCCAACGCCGGCAGTAGGAGTGCGGCACTGGCGAGGAAACCGAGAAAGCGAACGGCAATCGATTGGCGCATGATGCAATCCCTCCGGGGATTAGACGTTCGCCGTCCGCGCTTGGTTTGTCGGCGACTCTTCCCCATCGTAGCGGTTCAGGCAGGGCCTGAGAACCCGTTCCCCGATCGCGGCACGTCGCCGAGGATGCCTTGCAAATAGACGTATCCATTAGTACACTTCCGACGGTCCCGGCCGGAGGGTGGCAGCTGTATGACACGGGAAGACCTCGGGGCGCGCGTGCGTCGCCTGGAGCAATTGACGCGCGGACTCGCGCAAGAAGCGGCCCTGTGGCGCGACGGCAACGATCCGCTCAATTACCGGGAGAGAATGGCCTACCTGGCTGCGATTCAGGACGCATTGGCGGCGGCGGAAACGGGGCGCGTGGTGCTGGCGCGGGCGTATGGGCGTATGGACCTCGACGCAATTCCGCGTCCGCCCTGCCCTTAACCCGGCCAACGCCAATCGCGCACCGCAGGCAAGTCGTCGCCATGCTCGCGGACGTAGAGCCTGTGATCGATCAAGCGATCGCGCACGTGCTGCTTGAAATAGGCCGCCCGCGATCCCAGCGTGGGCACGCGATCGACCACGTCCTCGGCCAAATGGAAGCGGTCGAGGTCGTTGAGGACCACCATGTCGAACGGCGTCGTCGTCGTGCCTTCTTCCTTGTAGCCGCGCACGTGCAAGTTCTTATGGTTGGTGCGGCGATACGTCAGGCGGTGGATGAGCCACGGATAGCCGTGAAAGGCGAAGATCACCGGCTTGTCCCTGGTGAAGAGCACGTCGAAGTCGTAATCGGTCAAGCCGTGCGGATGCTCGCTCGCTGGAGATAGTTTCGTCAGATCGACGACGTTGACGACGCGCACCTTGAGTTCGGGGATGTGCTCGCGGAGCAGGGCGACGGCGGCGAGCGTTTCCAGGGTCGGCACGTCGCCGCAGCAGGCCATGACTACGTCGGGTTCGGAGCCTTTGTCGTTGCTGGCCCACTCCCAGATGCCGATGCCGGCCGTGCAGTGCTTCACCGCCTGGTCCATCGTCAGCCATTGCGGGGCCGATTGCTTGCCGGCGACGACGACGTTGACGTAGTGCCGGCTGCGCAAGCAGTGGTCCGTCACGCTGAGCAGCGTGTTGGCGTCGGGCGGCAGATAGACGCGGATCACGTCGGCCTTCTTGTTGACGACATGGTCGATGAAGCCCGGATCCTGATGGCTAAAGCCGTTATGGTCCTGCCGCCAGACGTGCGAGGTCAGGAGGTAATTCAGCGAGGCGATGGGCCGGCGCCAGGGGATGTGCCGCGTGGTCTTGAGCCACTTGGCGTGCTGGTTGAACATCGAATCGATGATGTGGATGAACGCCTCGTAGCAGCTGAAGAAGCCGTGCCGTCCGGTGAGGAGATAGCCTTCCAGCCAACCCTGGCATTGGTGTTCGCTGAGGACTTCCATGACCCGGCCATCGCGGGCAATGTGGTCGTCCTCGGGCAGAATCTCCGCCGCCCAGGCCCGGTTGGTCACTTCGAAGACGTCCTGCCAGCGGTTGGAGTTGAACTCGTCGGGGCTGAACAGGCGGAAGTTGCTCGATTTCAGATTTAGCTTCATCACGTCGCGGAGGAACTTACCCATGACGCGCGTGGCCTCGGCGTCCACCGCGCCGGGACGTTTCACATCGACGGCATAAGCGCGGAAATCGGGCATCTTCAAGTCGTGGAGCAGCAAGCCGCCGTTGGCGTGCGGTATGTCGCTCATGCGCTTGTGGCCGGTGGGGGCCAGCTCGGCGAGTTCGGGGATGAGCGTGCCGTTGCCGTCGAAAAGCTCCTCGGGCTTGTAGCTTTTCATCCAGTCTTCGAGGATTTTGACGTGCCCGGCGTGGGACATCTCGGACATCGGCACCTGATGCGAGCGCCAGTAGTCTTCAGTCTTCTTGCCGTCCACTTCCTTGGGCCCGGTCCAGCCCTTGGGAGTGCGCAGCACGATCATGGGCCACTTGGAGCGCTGCTGGAAGCCGTGGGCGCGGGCGTCGGCCTGGATGGCCTGGATGTCGGCGATGGCGCGATCGAGCGTGGCGGCCATCTGCTGATGAACGATTTCGGGATCGTGGCCTTCGACGAAATAGGGCGTGTAGCCGTAGCCGACGAAGAGCGCCTCGAGTTCGTCGTGCGGCAAGCGGGCGAGCACGGTCGGGTTGGCGATCTTGTAGCCGTTGAGGTGCAGGATGGGTAGGACGGCGCCGTCGCGTTCGGGGTTGAGGAACTTGTTGCCGTGCCAGCCGGTGGCTAGCGGGCCGGTCTCGGCCTCGCCGTCGCCGACGACGGCGGCGACGATCAGGTTCGGATTGTCGAAGGCCGCCCCGAAGGCATGCGACAGGGCATAGCCGAGTTCGCCGCCTTCGTGGATCGAACCGGGCGTCTCCGGGGCGACGTGGCTGGGGATGCCGCCGGGGAAGGAGAACTGCTTGAACAGCCGGCGTATGCCTTCCTCGTCCTGGCCGATGTTCGGATAGACCTCGCTGTATGTGCCTTCGAGGTAGGTGTTGGCGACCAGGCCGGGACCGCCGTGACCGGGGCCGGCGATGTACAGCACGTCGAGGTCGTGGATCTTGATAACGCGGTTCAGGTGGACGTAGATGAAGTTCAAGCCGGGCGTGGTGCCCCAGTGGCCAAGCAGACGCGGCTTGACGTGCTTTAGCAGCAGCGGTTCCTTGAGCAGCGGGTTGTCGAACAGGTAGATTTGGCCGACGGAGAGATAGTTGGCCGCTCGCCAGTAGGCGTGCATCTTGTGCAGTTCATCGGCGCCCAGGGGACGCTCTTGCAGGGCGGGACTGGCTTCGACGATCATAGCGGTTGTCTCCCGGTGGTGAGCGTGACGACCCGGCGTACCTCTGCATTTGTATGGCGGCCGGGTAAACCTGCCACCCGCGCGAAAAAGACATCGCAACCGACATGGAATCTTCACACGCCATTTGTTCCACTGGATGCGTCCCAGCATTCGCTAACCGCGAGTGCCCTCGTGCCGGTGTCCCTGCATACGCATAGCTGGTATTCCCTCCTCGAAGGCGTCGTCGGGCCGGAGGCGTTGCTCGCGCGCGCCGCGGCGTGCGGCTACACCTCCCTGGCCCTGACCGACACCAATAACCTCTACGGCGCCGTCGCCTTCGTCGATGAAGCGGCGCGCGTCGGCATCCGTCCCATCCTTGGCGTCTGCCTGCGCCAAGAGCGCACGCGCTGCGTCGTTTTGGTCGCTGATCACGTCGGCTATCGCAATTTGTGCCGAATTTTGAGTCGATTGAATCTGGGAGAAGTGGACGGTGGACGGTGGACGGTGAACGGTGAAATGCCGACAAGCCCTGTTTCTACACCGTCCACCATCCACCGTCCACCGTCCACCATTCTCAGCGAACACGCCGCCGGCCTGCACGTCCTGGTCGATGACTGGACGCTGGCGGAACAATTGCGCGAGGCGTTTGGCGAGCGCTTGTGGCTGGAAGTAGTGCGACCGCGCGGCGGCAACGGGCGTCAGGAACAGGAACTGCTCGCCTATGGCCGGCGCCTCGGGTTGAAGCCTGTCGCCAGTACCGCGGCTCACTTCGCGGCGCCGGCCGACTATGCGACGTTTCGGCTCATCACCGCCGTTCGCCAGGGGATTCTGCTCGAACAGCTGCCGGCCCAGCTGACGATAACGCCGGCGCATCACCTGGTCGATCCGGCCGAATTGAAGCGCCGTTTCCACGACCTGCCGGAAGCGATCCGCAACGGCGATGAGTTGGCGGACCAGCTGCGGCGCGACGTGCTGCCGCGCGACCTCGTGTTGCCGCCGCCGCGCTTGCCGCGCCATCGCGCGGCTGGCGAATACCTGAGCGCCCTGTGCGAGCGCGGCCTGCGCCGCCGCGACATGGGCCATCGCCTCGACGCCCGCCGCCGGCTGCGCGAGGAATTGGCCGTCATCGACAATGGCGACATGGCTGGCTACTTCCTCGTCGTCCGCGACATCGCCCGCTACGCCCGGCACAAGGGGCATCCGATGGCCTTGCGCGGCTCGGCCGGCAACTCGCTCGTCTGTTATCTCCTCGAAATCACCGACGTCGATCCGCTGCGCTTCAACCTGCCAATGGAGCGTTTCATGCACCCCGGCCGTGTCGATCTGCCCGACATCGACCTCGACTTCGACTGGAAAGTCCGCGACGACGTGATCGCCCGCGTCTTCGAGCGCTACGGCCACCGCCACACGGCCATGATTAGCTCGCATCTGTTCTTGCAACCTCGCTCCGCTTTCCGTGAAGCCGCCAAGCTGCATGGGTTTTCGGAACGACAGATTAGTCAGCTTGAAGAGAGACAGGAAGACAAGGAGTTAATGGCGGATGCGCGAGCGCTAGAGGGAAGGCCGCATCACCTGTCCATCCACCCCGGCGGTGTCGTCATCACGCCGCGGCCCGTTGAAGAGTACGTGCCGCTGCAGCGCGCGCCCAAGGGAATCGTCATCACGCAGTTCGACAAGGATGGCATCGAGCGCATCGGCCTGGTGAAGATCGACCTGCTCGGCAACCGGGCGCTGGCGACGGTGGAGGAAGCCGATTCTCGGGCGAGCGGGGGGGGGCCGCCCCCCGTGGGTCACCGTCAGCCCCCCCTGG
>JBBSES010000166.1:0-8660 GCA_038239465.1 Gemmatales bacterium | reverse complement strand
TTGCCGCAACGCCGGCAGGTCGGCGAGTGGCGTCACCACGAGGTTCACGGCATAAGGGCACGCCGACTTACCGGAGGAGCAAGCCGCGTCGAGGATCGCATGAGGCACCCCCGCGGCCTGCACGGCGCGGCGCAGGGCGCGGGCCGCCTTGCCGTCGATACCGTTCGCTCCGAAGGGACCGTACAGGTTGACGCCGAAGGGCCGCTTCGTGTCATCGCGGGGCAGGTCGTCGAACAAGGCCTCGTCCACGCCGTACCTCGCCTTCGGGAAAACGTGCATCAAGTCCGGGTAGCTTTGACGGATGTCGCGCAGCAGCGGCGGCAGCGGACGGCCGGGCGATGGACGCAGCCATTGATAAAAACTGTCCGGCCCGGCGGCGAACGGATTGCCGAAGGCCCGCGCCTCGTCGCCGAGTTTCAAATAGATGCGCCGCACCAGGTCGGGGATGGCGACGCCGTTGTCGAAGCGGCCAAAGGCATAGGGCCAACGCCGCGCCGCCTCGAAGTCGTGGGCGAGCAGCCGTTCGCGGTATTTTTCGTAGAGGAACCGCGCGTCGCCGACATCGGCCATCTCGTAGCGCTCTTGATATTTGGAGACGCGGCCCGGATCGAGCGGGTTGTAGCCGCTGAAGTGAAAGAAATAACAGGGGCCATCGTTGACGCGCGCCTGGCCGTCGCTCAGCGTCACCGCGCGTTCGTGGAGATTCCAATAGGCCACGTTATAACCGGCGTCGCGCGAGATATGCACGCCGGCAAAATAGCCCGGCACCAGGTCGATCCAGCGCTGATCGACGAACAGGCCCCGCGCGAAATTGGCCTGGCACCCCGTATAGAGCCGGCTTTGCCACCAGTCGAGAAACGGAAACGTCGTCGGCTGCCGCGACAGGGCGATGAAGCCGAGGTTGTACGTCCCCGTCTTGAGGATATCTAACTCATTAGGATGCCGGTCGTCGTCCAGCGGCGCCAGCATGTGTGGCGTCAGGACGATGGGATGGCGGTCGAGCAATCCCGACAGGGCGTTCAGGTCGTGGAACACCATGATATCGGGATCGAGATAGATGACTTTCCGGGCGCCATACTTCTCGAAGAGATAAGACAGGAAGTATGGCTTGGCGGCGGTATTCAGTTCGAGGACGTTATACTGGAAGCAAAAGCGCGGCAAATCGGGGATGGCCAGTTGCTCGATCTCGACGAGCGTGAATGGCTCGCCGCGCGGGTCGAAGGCGCCATCGACGCGGTCCACGAGCAAGACGAAGAAATGGCTATCGGGGTGGTATCGGCGCAACGACTCGGCGAGGACGCGGGCGTAGGCGAGGTAATTCTTCGACACGATGGTGCAGACGGCCAAGGTGTCGCCGTGCCGCGCCTCCGCTTCAAACTCCGTCATGCCGCCCTCGCTCCCGCCGGGGCCGAAATATCCCGCGTCACGGAAAATAACGAAGCGGCCGCGAAAGGGCAAGGCCAAGGCGAGAGCGGATGCGGCGCGGCTACGCCTTCGCCTTCCTTATAATGAAGTAAACGGAGGCACAGTCACGAGCCTGGCCCTGGAACTACCCGCCGAACTGCAAAACCGACTGGCGGACGAAGCCGCTCGCCGGGGACTGTTCCTCGGGGACTATGCCCTGCGGTTGCTGGCGGAAGAACGCTCGCCGAGCGCCAAGCCGCGCACGGGAGCGGAATTGGTCGCCTACTGGCAACGCGAGGTCTCATCGGCACGCGGTCGGATATCGTGGACGGCCCGGCGCATGCTCGGGCAATTCGAGAACAGGCGAAGCGAGCGCGGGAGTAATTACCTTTTCGAGGATGCGTTATGCGTATCTTGCCGCCCCTTGGCGAATTGACGCAAGATAAGAATGTGCCCGAATGGTGGACGAGTCGGCCTCTTCCCGTGCCGTATTTCTCGGGGTCGCCGATCTCGTTCACGGTCATGACGGACACCCCCGAGGCAGACTTTCCGCCGGGAGCGTCGGACGCCATCCGTAACTTTTTGTCGCTCGATGACCGCGACCGGCGAGCGGCGTCACAGAGAGTTTACGAGAACTATCGAGTTTTCGCGGACGCGGTTGAGGAGGTCGGCGTCGAGATCGCGGACGCGGCGAACGTTTGGGATCATGTAGAGGTGGGGATGATATACGTCAGCCGCCGGCACCGAAGGGATCGAGACATCTACGTGCAGCTGGCGTGCATTTGCGATTGGGAAGGCGAACATGGCTTACAGTTGGTGTTTCGCGGAGGCTCGAAACTTTGCCGCGTGAGCGAGCAAGATGGCCACCTGACCGATGCGGATGCTTATGACCTGCCGGAAGATCAGGAAGCAATGGGATGAGCAACCGTAGCGACGGCGTCTTTTGCCGGTTTGCACCGCGCCCGCCGCGTGTTAAACTCACTCCCATGCGTGTCCTCCTCATCGAAGACCATCGGCCGCTGGTGCGGGCCTTGAAACAGGGCCTGGAGGAGGAAGGTTTCGCCGTCGATGCCGCCCACGACGGCGAGGAAGGCGACTTCAAGGCGCGCTCCGCCAGCTACGACGTCATCATTCTCGACTTGATGCTGCCCAAGGAGGACGGCCTCTCCCTGCTGCAGCGCTGGCGGCGCAATGGCATGACCACGCACGTGCTCGTGCTGACGGCCCGCGACCGCATTGAAGACAAAGTGCGCGGCCTGGACTTCGGCGCCGATGACTACCTCACCAAGCCGTTCGAGTTGGAAGAACTGCTCGCCCGCCTACGCGCCCTGGTGCGCCGCGGCCATCAGGTCAAAGACCCCGTCCTGCGCATCCACGATCTGGAGATCGACACCGCCGCCCATAGCGTGCGCCGCGGCGGCCAGGCGATTCCGCTGACGCCGCGCGAGTATGCCCTGTTGCAGTTCCTCGCCTTCCATCGCGGGCAGGTCGTCAGCCGGTCGATGATCTGGGAACACCTCTACAACGAGGAAGACAAGAACACGTCAAACGTCGTGGACGTCTACATCCGCTACTTGCGCACCAAGATCGACAAGGGCTTCGACCCGCCGCTGATCCTCACCCGCTGGGGCGAAGGCTACCAGCTGCGGGGCGACGAATAGACCCTGCCCCGATTCCGCGCCCTCTCATGATCTCTTAATCGTCGCCGCGATAAATTCATTTCCACCACCCCGCCCGGGATCCGACTCGCCATGAAATCGATCCGCCTCTCCCTGGTGCTGTACTTCCTGGTGCTCGTGGCACTCAGCCTCGGCGCCGTGTCGGCGCTGGCGTACTGGAGTACCGCGCGCGTGGTCGAGGCGCGCGAGGAAACGACGCGCGACCTGCTCCGCGCCCAGCACAAGCGCCGCTGCGACCGCGAGCGCCACCGCTTGGATAGCGCCCTGCTATTCCAGGCGCGGACGCTGGCCAGCCTGGCGAACTTTCAATTCCAGGGGAACCGCGTCCGCTACCAGATGCTAGCGCCGATCGGCATGTTGACCGCGGGACCGGGGATGGACGGATTTCTGATGACGCCGTTCTGGGCGGCCACCAGCTGCCGCGGACCGCTGGCTGGCCGCATGGTTCGGCTGTGCGGCACCGAGATTCAGTTCAACGAAGGCTTGCTGCCACCCTTCCCCGATGGCCCCGTTACCGAATTCCTGCAGATCACCAGCGAATGGGGCCACGTCTGGCGCTCGCACAACATGGACGACTTCACCCTCGACGTGCCGCCCAGAGCGTTCGAGGAAATGCAGCTGTTCGACCCGAAATTCGACGAATTGACGCCGGAGCCGGATATTCATGTCCGTCGGGTAACGCTCAAGGTGCCGGCCTCGCGTTTCCGCTTCGTGGGGGAGAAAACCAAGCCGGTGTTGGAGCGGCCCGAGTTCTTCCTGCGGCCGCCGAGTGGGGAGAACGTCGCCCCCGCTTTGCTCATTCAGATCGCGTATGACACGGCCCGGCGCGACGCCACTTTGGCCACTTACCAGGAAGACCTCAGCAAGCAGATCGAGGATCGCCAGAAGGAGTCGCAAGACACGCTGGCGGCGCTACGCAATCAACTCCTCGCTATCGGCGTGGCGGCGTTCGCGGCCACCGTCGCGGGCGGCATCGTTCTCGTCCGCCTAGGACTGGCGCCGCTGAGCCGACTTTCGGACGCCGTGAGCAAGGTATCGGCCAAGGACTGCCGGCTGCAGTTCGACGGCTCGCGGCTGCCCGTGGAATTGCGGCCCATCGCCGAGGGATTGGAACAGGCGTTCGCCCAGTTGCAGCGCGCCTTCGCGCGCGAGAAACAGGCGGCAGCCGACATCTCGCACGAACTGCGGACGCCGCTGGCCGCACTACTCACCACTACCGAGGTGGCGTTGCGCAAGCCGCGCTCCGCCGAGCAATATCGAGAGTCGCTGGGCGACTGCCATGCCCAGGGCAAGCAGATGAGCCAGCTCGTCGAGCGGTTGCTGTCGCTGGCGCGGCTCGACGCGGGGGTCGATACCCTCCGTTATCAAGAGGTGGACGCGGCCGCGCTGGCGGAACAATGCGCGGCGCTAGTGCGGCCATTGGCGGAGGCCCACGACTTGACGCTGCGGATCGAACGCAACGGCCCCGCCTGCCTGAGCGCCGACCCCGACAAGCTGCGCGAGGTCTTGAACAATCTCCTGCACAACGCCATCGAGTACAACCAGCCGCGCGGCAGCGTGGCGCTCAAGGTCGAGCGCGTTAACGGCCACCTCGACATCGAAGTGAAGGATACCGGCATCGGCATCGCTCCCGAGGCGCGTGGCCATATCTTCGAGCGCTTCTATCGGGTCGATCCGTCGCGCCAGGCCACCGGGTTGCACGCCGGCCTCGGCCTGGCCATCGTCAAGGGCTACGTCGATTTGATGGGCGGCAGCATTAGCGTCGAAAGTGTCGTGGGCCAGGGCAGCACCTTTCGCCTGAGCCTGCCGACCGGGGATTTCGTCAAAAACAAGAGCTAAGCGGGGCGCGTATGAATCGCATCAAGACCGCGAAGATCGAGGACCATGCCGACCCGGAAATCGCCCTGATGTTGCGCGTCCGCGGCGACGAACCCGGCGCCTTCGCCGAGATGCTCAAGCGCTATTGGACGCTCGTCTTTGGCCGGCTCTATCGGCAACTCGGCGACCGCCAGGAAGCGGAGGACTTGACCCAGGACGTCTTCCTGCGTCTGTATCGCTCGCGGCTCCGCTACCAGCCGCGCGCCAAGTTCACGACCTGGCTCTTTCACATCACCCAGAACGTGGCCCGCAACGCCTTGCGCACGCGCTCACGCCGCCCGTGCGTGCCGCTGGGACGCATGGCCGGGCAAGACGACGAGGGGCAAACGCCCGACCGCTTCTTGCACGAGCGCTGGGAAGCCCCCGCGCGGCCTATAGAGCGGGCCGAGTTGGCCGGCGTGGTCCGCGACGCCGTCGCCGGGTTGGGATGCCGCCAGCGCCGCGCCATGGAATTGCATCAATTTCGGGATTGCAGCTATGAGGAGATCGCGGCGGAGATGGCCATGAGTCTGCCCGCCGCCAAGGGGTTGCTGTATCGGGCACGCAATCAGCTGCGCGAATGTTTGAGCGCGTATGTGGAAAGCGAATGAGCGCGGAAGCCCGCTGGCCCCGTTAAACGTATTGCCTACCGCCCGGATAATCCGACATGTATTTTCCCCTCCCCGTTTCGGGGAGGGGAGCCAGACGGATGATGTTTCCTTGGCCGCACATCGCGCATGTCATTAAGGCCCGGCACATCTCTTCTCACTGGACGCCTTCTCCGCCGCCGTTTACGCTTCCATAATCCAATGCCCGCCGACGATAAGGCATACGCCCCTCGGAGGATGCTTCCATGCTCGCGCGTCGTGCCCCCTATACGATCGTTCTCGCGCTGCTCCTCGCGCCCGGCGGCCTGCGCGGCGAGGAAATGCCGGCCGCCGATGCCCACGGCGATCCTCTGCCCGCGGGGGTGCGGCACCGGCTCGGCACCGTGCGCTTTCGCCACGGCCGGCCGGCCAACGCGGTGGCCTATGCCCCCGATTCGCGGACCGTGGCCTCGGCCGGCTCCGATACCGTCATCCGCTTGTGGCAGGCCGACACCGGCAAGGAGGTTCGCTCGTTCGTCGGCCACGAGAACGAGGTCCTGGGGTTGGCCTTCTCCGCCGACGGCAAACGGCTGGCGTCGGCAGCCAAGGACAACGGCGCCCGTGTTTGGGACGTAACCAGCGGCAAGGAACTGCTGCACGTCAAGGACGACTGGCCCGGCAACGGCAACAGCTTCCACGCCGTCAGCGTCGCGTTCGCGCCGGACGGCAAGACTCTGGCGCTCACCGGCATCAACGGCTGGATCGGCATCTGGGACGCCGAGACCGGCCAGCGCGTGCGCTTGCTGGCCAGTCCGCAGTCGCGCGACGACAATGTCATCCTCGAATTCACCGGCAGCGTCGCCTTCACGCCCGACGGCAAGCGCCTGGTGGCCGGCGGCCGCGCGGGGCGCGTCTACGATGTGGCCAGCGGCAAGAAGCTGCACCAATTCCCGGCCTACGATTACGGCGTCCGCGTCGCCCTCGCGCCCGACGGTTCCGCGGTAGCCACCAAGGGATTCGGGCCATTGATTCAGGTATGGGACATGACCACCGGCAAGCGCCTGCGCCAGTGGCGCGGCAACGACCTCGGACCGGGTCTCGCCTTCGCTTCGGATAACAAGACGGTGGCCGAGAGCGGCTACGACGGCCTCTATTTCTGGGATAGCGCCACCGGCAAGAAGGCGCGCGAACGCATCGAGCATCGCGGCGGCGTCAACTGCCTGGCCTTCGCCCCGGACGGCAAGACGGTGGCCGGCGGCGGCGGCGATCACGGCCTCCACGTTTGGAACCTGGCCAGCGGCAAGACGCTCGGACCCGCCGCGGACGCCGACGATCCCATCGGCGCCGTGGCTTTTTCGCCCCGTAGTCAAAAACTAGCGTTCGTCCGCAACCTCGACGTTTACCTCGCCTCGCTCGGCAAGAATGAACCCCCTCGATATTTGCTCAAGCTCGAAGACTCCGGCCATAGCCTGGCCTTCTCTCCCGACGAAAGAAGGTTGGCCATCGGCTGCGATAACGGCACCGTGTTGCTGTGGGATATCGCCGCCAACAAGGAACGCTTGCAACTGGTCGATCACGACGAGCGCGTGGTCGCGTTGCAATTCACGCCGGACGGCAAGACCTTGCTGGGCGTCGACAGGGATCTCGGTGTGATTGTGTGGGATACCGCGAATGGCGCGATACGTGGCCGCCTCAGCGACGATAAGGATGAGGGGATACGCATAGGCGGCGAGATTAAAACGACGCCCGTGGCCCCCTCCCCCGATGGAAAAATGGTCGCCTATGGGGGAAACGACGAAGGCGTGCATTTATTCGACGCGCTGACCGGCAAGAGAATGCGTGTCTTGAAAGCCGAGCGCGGCGAGGACGAGGAACGACGCGGCCCCGTTAGCTTCCTCGCTTTCTCCCCGGACGGCGCCTTGCTGGCGACGACGACCCGCGACGAGAAAGTGACGGTGTGGAGTGTTGCCACGGGCAAGCCGCTGCGTCGATGGTCGATGGAAGCGGAGCAACCCGGTTTGGGCGATAATTTCAGCCACCATTTCATGCCTCACCTCGCCTTTTCCCCGGACGGCCGCACCCTGGCCACTTGGCATCAGGATTATTCGCCCCGCTACAGTTCCTGGTTCGTCACCCCACGCCGAACCGATGGTCCCGTTCGCCTCTGGGAAGTCGCCACGGCCAAAGAGCGCGCGACTTTGAAAGGCCACCGCGGCGCCATCTCCGGCCTGGTTTTCGCCGCCGATGGCCGCTCGCTCGTGACGGGCAGCGAAGACACGACGCTCCTCGTCTGGGACTTGCCGGGAGCTTCGAGCGGCAAGAAACCGACCCCGGAAGAAGTGAAATCGCTCCATGCCGATCTGAGCGGCGACAATTCCGCCAAGGCGTATCTCGCGCTGTCGCGCCTCGGCGCGGACCCCGCGGAGGCGCTAACGTTGCTGGCGGAGAAATTGTCGCCCATAGCTCCGGTCGAGGCGAAGCGCCTGGCCCAACTGATCGTCGATCTCGATAGCGACAAGTTCGCGGCGCGCAAGGCCGCCGCGGACGAGTTGGAAAAGCTCGGCGATCAAGCCGCGCCGGCCTTGCGCGAAGTCCTCACCGCCAAGCCCTCGCCCGATCTGCGGCAACGAGTGGAGCAGTTGCTGGCGCGCGTCGATAAGGATCGACACGCGCTCACGCCCGCTCAGTTGCAGGCGCTCCGCGCCCTGGAATTATTGGAGCGCATCGCCACGCCGGAAGCGCGGCAACTCCTCGAAAAACTGTCGCGCGGCGCGCCGGCGGCTTGGCTGACGGTGGAAGCGAAAGCCGCCCACGACAGGCTGGCCCAACGCGCGGCCCCGTAGGTTGTTCTCGGCTCGACGCGGGGACCGATACGTTGAATACTCTCGCCATCAGCATTTCAATCTTAATTTTCGTCGTTTCGGTTCGCACGCCTCGGCTTGGGAACGAGCATCTCGAAGATAACCTCTCCGCCAATGAGCTGCCCTCTCCGCCAAAGGCGGACCCTCTCCGCGACACGCGCTTGGCGGCGGCGCCAAGGGTGCCGCGAACGCGGGAAACGCGCTAGAAATGATCGGAACCAAGGAACGCGCGGCGGGGTTTATCCCCGCCGCGTACCCCGCGACGGCGTACA
>JBBSES010000165.1:0-8675 GCA_038239465.1 Gemmatales bacterium | reverse complement strand
TACTCGCTGGTGTGGGGGGCGCGAGCTTACAGCCCCGGCCGCGGGGGGGGGGGGGGGGGGGGCGCCGGGGCGTCAGCACACTGCCCCCGCGCGGCGGGCCCCCCCCCCCCCCCCCCCCCCCTCGCCGATGATATCATTGGACGGAGTCTTCGCATGAACGCCGGGATCGCGCATCGCGGCCAGGTTTCTCGCCCGCGTTCCACGGAAACGCGCCGCCGTCTGACGGCGGAAGTGGTCGGCACCGCGGCGCTCGTTTTCGCGGGCACCGGGGCCATCGTCATCAACGACCTGAGCGGCGGCGTGGTCTCCCATGTGGGCGTCGCGCTCACCTTCGGCTTGATCGTGCTGGCTATGATTTACGCGCTCGGTGACGTGTCGGGCGCTCATCTCAATCCGGCCGTCACCGTCGGCTTCTTCCTGGCGCGGCGCTTACCCGGCCGTTGGGTCGTGCCCTATGTCATCGCGCAGTGCGTCGGGGCATTACTCGCGAGTCTGACGCTTCGATATCTGTTTAGGGAACACCCGACGCTCGGCGCGACCGTGCCAGCCGGCGGCGACGGGCAATCGTTTGTACTGGAGGTTGTCCTCACCGGCTTGCTGATGTTCGTCATTCTGAGCGTGTCGATTGGCGCCGAGGAAAAGGGGGCGCTGGCGGGCGTGGCCATTGGTGCCGTGATCGCGCTCGAAGCCCTGTTCGCCGGGCCGATCTCCGGGGCGTCGATGAACCCGGCGCGATCGCTGGCGCCGGCGCTGGTCTCGGGCCGGTTCGATCACCTGTGGATCTACCTGGCGGCTCCAGTGCTGGGAGCCGGCGCCGCCATCGTCGTGTGCCGTTGCGTCCAGGGATCGCCCTGTTGCCGTGCCGTCGCCGGCCAGGAGTCGTGCCCATGACCGCGGCCAACCCGGACCCGATACGGCGCGTTCTCTTCGTCTGCGTCGAGAACGCCAACCGCAGCCAGATGGCGGAGGCGTTCGCCCGCAAGCACGGCGGCGACCGCGTCGAAGCTTACAGCGCGGGATCGAAACCGTCGGGACGAATCAATCCGCGCGCCGTCGAGTTCATGCGCGAGGTCGGTTGCGACTTGACGGCGGGACGTTCCAAATCCCTGGACGATGTGGCCGGTATCGAATTTGACGCGGCCGTGACTATGGGTTGCGGCGACCAATGCCCGCTGGTCCACGCCCGGCGGCGCGAGGAATGGAACATCCCCGATCCGCGCGAGATGGATGCCGACGGCTACCGCGGCGTGCGCGACACCATCGAACGGCAAGTCAAGGAGCTATTGGCGAAGCTATGACCATGCTGGAAAGGGCGGCGCCAGTTCCCCGGTTCTCAAGCTAGCGAACAGGCAGGCCGTCACCAGGTCCGCCGTCGTGCCGGGATTGCGGGCGTTGCCATCGGCGCGAAGCCAGATATCCAGTTCCATCGCCGTGGCTTTGTTTTCTAGCACCCGCCGTGCCCGTTGCGCCGCCTCTTCCGCGATAGCCCGGCCGCGTTTGCGTTGGATGAGGCTATCGGGGAACTCGGCCATCAGATGAAGGTGGCAACGGACGATGGCGGCTTCGAGCGAACCGGCCGTCCGTACTCCCTCAAGCAGAACCGGCACGCCCACCTCGAAGACCTCGCGGAAGCGGCTGGCGTATTGTCGGGCGACGAGGTCGCGGTCGGCCGCCCATGCCATCGCTAGGCATAACGTTACCGTTGGCGTGTCGTTCACGTCTTGCGCGGGCGACTCGCCTAGACCGCCGGGAGACGCCAGGCGAATCGCTTCGTAAGCATCGCGCGCGTCGGCCACATCGAGACCGTCGAGGATGCGCGCCACTCCCGCGCTCAAAACTTCCGCCCGTGGCACCGTCGCCAACGGGGCCAGCAAAAGTACGATGCCGAGATTGGTATTGCCGGCGACGACGCGGCGCGTGGCGCGGATTGCTTCCAAAATCGTGAGGCCAACGCGCCGCGCGGGCGCGGACTCCATCACCGGGGCGATGGCGGCTGCGCTGAGCAGAAAATCGAGGTAGTGCGTATCGGTGAAATCTTGAAAGCGATGGACGTTGCCCGGCTTTCGCGCCGTCGCTTCCCAGATGCACGCGAGTTGGGCGCAAAGGCAGATGGAGAGCATGGCAGGATCATCCAGGGCAGTACTCTTCGATCGCGTAACGCCACAAGGCCGCAGCCACATCGGTATGGGTCGTCGTCGCCAGCGCCCGCCAGCCGGGCACGGCGTTGACCTCCAGGACGTACCAGCCGCCATCGGGCGCGGGCAGCAAATCGACGCCGGCGATCGGAGCGCCGACGCTGGCCGCCGCCCGTAATGCGAGATCGACCTCGACGGTTCCCGGTGTGGCGATTTCGGCGATACCCCCTTGCGACACGTTGGTGCGCCAGTCGCCGCGCGCCTGGCGTCGCATCGCCGTGAGCGGTCGGCCGCCGACGACGAACACGCGCAAATCCCAGCCGGGATGCTTGATGAACTGCTGAAGATACAGAACGGCTTGCGTGCGTTCCAGAGCATGAAAGGTACGCCAGGCCATCTCGGGATCGCTGACGCGCACCATGCCGCGCCCCTCGGAGCCAAACAGCGGCTTGACGACCACGTCGCCTCCCAGCGCTGCGAACGCTTCCAGGGCGTCGTCGGCTCGCTGACAGACCATTGTCATCGGCACGCGCAGGCCGGCCGCTTCGAGGCGAACGCTGGCCAGGTATTTATCGACGCACGCCTCGACGGCCCGCGGCGGATTGAGTACGGGCACGCCGCGCGCTTCGAGACGATGCAAGACATCCATGCGAAAGACGACTTGTTCGAGCGAACCGGGCGGCATGGTGCGGACGAAGACGCCATCGAATCCGGCGAGGGCATCGGCGGCGATGCCGATGCCGGCAGTGACGCGGCGAAAATCGACGACAACGGCCTCGTGGCCGAGGAGTTCCGCCGCTCGGCGCAGGTCGCGGACGTGCCAGCCATCGCCGCCCGCGAGAATTGCCCAACGCTGGCGCCGCGCGGCCGCCATCACGGCGGCCCGCCAAATGAACGAGCCAAAATATCCGGCGCCAGCTGACCGAAGACGTGTTGCCGGCCGCTCGTCAGGTTGACGAACACCACCTGGGCCGGCGAGAAGAGCGCCCGATCGACCTTGTAGAAATCGTGCTGGTAGCGAGCGAAGATTTCGGCGAACGGAGCACCGTAGTCGGCCGAGGCGTTGGACGGCACGCGCGGGCCCAGCGTGGCGATTTGATCGTCGTCGCAGCGCACCCAGAGGACGACGCGGCCGCCGTAGAGGATGGCGTCATTGGTGCGGCCAATCGCTTGCAGTTCCTTGGCGGCCACCGGCGGCAGCGGCGCCGTGCCGTAGCCGGAGACGACTTGCCGCAGGTCGAAGTGCAATTCGTGGAGCTTATGGAGGGCCGTCTCGACGGAGCGAGCGACCACTTGCACGTTGCCCGCCATGCTCGCCGCGGGAGCGACCAGCAGCGTCAGTTTGTCGGGGGTGAGACGCAAGGCATCGCAAACATAAGCGATCACTTCATCGCCGGGAAGTTGCCCCGTTTCCAACACGCCAACGGCGACGGGCGATTGCTCGCGGCCGGGCAGGTGATCGAAGAGGTCTTCCTTGCCATGGGCGGCGCGCATGGGGCCGGACCCCATGGCGAAAAACTTGCCCACGCTCAACCGCCAACCGGCGTACTGCGAGGCCATGCACGCCCGCAACGGCGCGTCTGTCGTTACCTGGACAAGAGGGCAGGGCACGCCCGCGACTTCTCCGGGTACGAGGGAAACGTCGGCCAGGCCGGCGAGACAAACGCGCGCCATGCTCAACCCGGCTTCGAGGCCGCCAATAGCGTTGACGCCGCAATCGAGGATACGCGCCCCGGCCGTCGGGGAGGGGACATGGATGCGCAGTTCATCGGCCCGACCGGCCAGGTCGTCGGCCAGGCGCCAGGCGCGTTCGTTCAATGTCAGAGACGTGACCACGCAAGAACTCCCCCATGCTGCGATTACCGATGGGTGAAGCATATTGCCCGGCGCCGCGATGCCAAGTGTATCCCGTTTACCCGCCCTTGATCGCCAGGTAGCGATTGACGGCATCGACGGTCAATCGTTCCGGCACCGTGTCCAGCACCATCACGCCTTGCCTTTCCAGGCTCCGCAGCAATTCGCCGCGCTCGCGCAATAGGTCGCGCGCCACCAGCACGTCGTACAGTTCGGCCTGATTCGAAGGGGTCCGCGCCGCTAACTGCTGAAGCGGCACGTCGGCGACGGCCAGCGTCAGCGGTCGATGGAACTGCCGCAAGCGCCGCACCGCGTCTCGATAATCCGCCGACACCACGGCGTCGAGCAGGTCCGTGAACACCATCGTCAACGCCCGCTTGGGATGCTCGGCGATCAAGTACGAGAACGCCTCGCGGTAGTCGACGTGGCACAACTCAGGCTGCACTCCATACAGCGCCTGCAAGAATTGAGCATGTTGCGCCCGTCCCTTGCCCGGCGGGATGTAGCGATGGACCTTGTGCGAGAAGACGAGCAAGCCGAGGTTGTCCTGAAACGACTGGCTCACATGAGCCAGCATGAGGACGGCGTTGATGGCGTGGTCGAGCTTGGTCAGGGCGCCGACGCGAGCGGCCATCATGCGGCCGACATCGAGGCAGAAAATGATGTCCTGGCTGAACTCGCTCTCGTAGACGGCGCTGACCGGCTTGCCGCGCCGCGCCGTGGCCTTCCAATTGACGCTGCGATAGTCGTCGTCCACGGTGTAATCGCGGAAGTGGCTGAACTCGCGGCCGCCGCCCAAGAACTTGCGCGAGCGATAGCCGCCGGTTCGTGTCAACGTGGCCCGCACCAGCGCCTCGTAGCGGCGCACTTCGAGCAAATTGGGGTAGACCGGCACCGTCTCGGCGGCGGCGAGAACGCGATCGACCCAGGCCAGGCCGAGCGGGCCGCGCACGCGCAGGTGGATATCCCCGAATGGCACGTCCCCGCGGTCGATCGGCAGCAGCTGATAGGCGAGGCGCAGATTGCTATGAGCCGGCAACGTCCCTTCGAGCAATTCCGGCACGGCGCGGAATGCGGGCGGCGGCGTATCGCGCGCGATCAGGCGCAAGGCGCGGCCGCCCGCGTTTTCCAGGACGATGGCAATTTCATTGTCGGTGCCGAGCGATAAACGAGCGGCCCGATCCCGACGGCCGCGCGGCGCCGGACTACGGTAGGTAAGCCAGGCATCGAGGCAACACAGAAGCAGTATCACGGCGTCGAATGCGAGGATCAACGTCGTGGCGATGGGCAGCAAGTTCGTGAAATAATTGCCGACCGCGGTTTCGAGATCGCGGCCGAAAAACAGCCATTCGCCCAACGCCACTAGGGTGCCCAGTGGCACGAGCGCGAGCGGCAGGACGACGAGCCAGACGGTGACGCGGGTCGGCAACATACGGATGCGAAGCCTCGATCTGTCGGCGAGCAATCCGGTTATGGTATAAGGAAAATCGGCAGGCAGCGGACGACATGGGAGGCAAAGCATGTCCAAAACGGCGATCAAGATTGGCCCGGCGGACCACGGCAAGAAGATGTCGCTGGAGGACTTCGACCATGCCGAGGTGCAGGAAGGATATCTCTACGAACTCAGCCGCGGGGTTATTACCGTGTCCGATGTACCGAAGCTACGACATCTGGCCCAGGTGGACGCCATCCGTATGCAGCTGATGGTCTATCGCATCGCCCACCCGGAGCGCATCGCGATGATAGCCGGCAGCGGGGAAAGCAAGATGCTCTTGTGGGACTTGCAATCCGAGCGCCATCCCGACCTGTCCGTCTACCGCACGATGGAAACGCACGACCAAAGCCCGTGGGCGACGTGGGTGCCCGAAATCGTGGTGGAAGTGGTGTCGCCAGGCTCGGAGCAACGCGATTATCAGCAGAAGCGCGAGGATTATTTGGAATTCGGCGTCCGCGAATACTGGATTTTCGACGCCGACCGCCGCGAAATGCTGGTGCATCGCCGTTCAGGCGACCGTTGGATCGAGAAGACCGTGCGGCCGCCGAAGACGCATCGCACGCGGCTGCTGCCCGGTCTGGAGTTTTCCTGCGCCGCCGTCTTCGACGCCGCCGACGCGCATTGAATCGACGCAAAACATAGCCCATGCGAGGACCGAGCATGTCCAAAACCGCGATCAAGATCGGCCCGGCGGACCACGGCAAGAAGATGTCGCTGGAGGACTTCGACCATGCCGAAGTGCAGGAAGGATATCTCTACGAACTCAGCCGCGGGGTCATTTCCGTGTCCGACATACCCGGCCGCCGACATATGGTGCAACTCACCGCCATCCGACGCCAGTTCGCCAATTACGACCTGACGCATCCCGGACGAATCGATTCCATCAACGGCGGTTCGGAGAGCAAGTTGCTGCTTTTCGGCCTGCAATCCGAACGGCACCCCGATCTTTCCATTTACAAGTTTCCGCCCGTGACGCTGGAGAATATGTGGGAAACCTGGATTCCTGAAATCGTCGTCGAAATTGTGTCCCCCCGATCGGCGCGGCGAGACTACGAGGAGAAGCGCGAGGAGTATCTGGAATTCGGCGTCCGCGAATACTGGATCTTTGACGCCAATCGGCGAGAAATGCTGGTGCATCGTCGTTCAGGTGACCGTTGGATCGAAAAGACGGTACGGCCGCCGAAGACGCATCGCACGCGGGTGCTGCCCGGCCTGGAATTCTCTTGCGCCACCGTCTTCGATGCCGCCGACGCCGTGGGACAATGAGTTACGCCGGCTGCGGTATCGGGTTCTCCGCTGGCTTCTCCACTTTCGGCCGCAATCCGGGATCGGGCGGTTGCCGCCATAAGCCGATGAACAGCGCGATGCCCAGGGCCATCACCACGATGCTGCCGTTTTGCGAGAGCGTCATGTCGAACGCCACCGGCTTGGTGTCGTTGCGCAGCATTTCGTTCAAGAAGCGATGGGCGGCGTAGCAGACCATAAGCAGCACGAACACCTCGCCGTAGTGCCGGCGAAACGGTAAGAACGCTGTCAGGAACAAAAACAACAAGAACATGCTGACCGATTCGTACACCTGCGTGGGGTGCAGGCCGAGCGTCCGCGGCGCGAAGGCGGGTAGTGCTTCCTCGCTGCCGTCGGCGTGGCGGACGGTCAGCTGCAAATCGCTCTTGCCGCGCGGCCAGCGGCGGACCAGGTAATCGGTCAACGTGTCGGAGCGGCCCACTTCCACCGCCGTGTTGGTCCGCGCCTTGGCGAGGTCGTTCTGATAGGCGGCCAGGTCGTCGTAGCCATAGAGGTCGCGGGCCGTGCCGTATTCGTCCAGCCCGAGCGACATCCGCGCGCCCGACAGTTTTGGCGCCAGCGCCGCCAACGCCTCGGGCGTGCTCTTGACCTCGAAGAGGCGTTGATTGTCCAGGCCATCCACTTTCAGGACGAGGTCGCCAGCGCGCAGCCCCGCGCTGGCCGCCGGCGAGTTCGCCTCGACGACGCTGACGACGGTGCGCGGGTCGTCGCCTTGCAGGTGCCGATCGAGGACCGCATAGCCCGCCGCCGTCTGGTAGCCGTTTTGCACCAGCTGATAACGAGGCGGCGCCGCCAACGGGAAATGGATTGCGGGACAATCGGCGCAAGCCACGTCGCCGAAGCAGCAGCCGTTCAAGAGACACCCGATGCGGCCGAGCACCAGTCCCCAGGCGACGGCCGGCGCCATGATGTCCGCCAGCTGCCGGTAGTTGTAGCCCCGCTTGCGAACGATAAACCACCAGGCGGCCGCATAGGCCAGGGCGCCGCCGGCCGCCGATCCGTAGAAGACCAGGCCGCCCTTCCAGATTTCGAAGAACTGCCACCAGGGAATGCCGTACTGGATCATGAAGACGACGCGAGCGCCGGCGATGCCGCCGACGAAAATCCACACCGCCAGATCCTGAATCACCTGCGGGTCGATCCCTTCGCGCCGTGCCTGCCGCGCCGCGATCCAGGTGCTGGTGAGGAACGTCAGGAACAGCATTAGCCCGAAGCCGTAGACGGGAAACCCCTCGGGCATCCACGGATTGGGGATCGGTATCCAGAAGAGGACTTGTTGCATGTGGTTCGGTGGACGGTGGACGGTGGACGGTGGACGGAAGAACCCCAGTTCTTCCCCAGCACGTTTCATCTTACAAATCCCACTCTTCCAAGTCCTAGCCCACTTCTTATTTCACCGTCCACGGTTCACCGTCCACCACTCAGGGCACCTTGAGGTGATCGAAAATTCGCTGCAGCAAGTTTTCCGCGCTGATGTCCTCCGCCTCCGCTTCGTAGGTGACGAGCAGGCGATGACGCAGCACGTCGGGGCCGATCGATTTCACGTCTTGCGGCGTCACGTAGCCGCGGCCGTCGAAGAAGGCTTGCCCCTTGGCGGCGCGCGTCAGAAAGATCGTCGCCCGCGGACTGGCGCCGTACTGGATGTACGGCCCGATATCGAGACCATATTCCGCCGGTCGGCGCGTGGCGTGGACCACATCGACGATATAGCGCTTGATCTTGTCGTCCACGTAAATCCGATCGATGGTATCGCGCAGCGCGAACACGTCGGCCGGCGCCAGGATCGGCTGAATGGTTAGGTCCGGCTCGACTTTCGACATGCGCTCGAGGATCAGCAGTTCCTCGTCCTTGGTCGGATAGGTGATCTTGAGCTTGAGCATGAAGCG
>JBBSES010000164.1:0-8679 GCA_038239465.1 Gemmatales bacterium | reverse complement strand
TCTACGACGGCCTCACCGGGCAGCCGTTCAATGGCTTCTTCGGCAGCTTCTACGCCATGCCGGCCGGCTTCACCGGCGGCGTCTTCGTGGCGGCGGGCGACGTGAATAACGACGGCTCTGCCGATATCGTCGTCAGCGCCGACGCCGGCGGCGGCCCGCAGGTCAACGTCTACAGCGGCAAAGACGGCTCGCTGATGTACAGCTTCTTCGCCTTCTCGCCGGGATTCACGGGCGGCGTCCGCATCGCCGTCGGCGACACCAACGGCGACGGCTTCGCCGACATCATCGTCGGCGCCGGCGCCGGCGGCGGCCCGCAGGTGACGATCTACAGCGGCCGCGACATGCGAATGTTGTTGAGCTTCTACGCCTTCAGCGCCAGCTTCCGCGGCGGCGTCTACGTCGCGGCGGGCGACATCAACGGCGACGGCCGGCCCGACGTGGTCGCCGGTGCCGGCGCCGGCGGCGGCCCGCAGGTGACTTCTTTCCGCGGCACCGATGGCGTCCAGCTGTCCAGCTTCTTCGCTTTCCCGACATCGTTCACGGGCGGCGTGCGCGTGGCGGCCAGCGACATCAACGGCGACACGCGGGCCGATTATCTGGTGGCCTCCGGCTCCGGCCTCGACCAGGTGCGTGCCCTCGACAACCTCAGTCTCGGCGAACTCGATAGCTTTTTCGCCTACGATCCGACGTTCTTCCGCGGCGGAGCCTTCGTCGCGGGCCGCGTTCGGTAGGCGTTCTCCACCGGCTCCGTAAAGTAGTAAGCCGAACACGCGGCGCAATTGCCAACACTGGCTTGCGCCGCGTGTTCGTCTTTAACAAGCTCGCATCGGCCAAAGCAACGCCGCTTGCCGCGGGCTGAAAATTATGGCAAAATACTCACTTCCAATGCCTGAACCCAGGTAGTCCGACCGCTCCGCGATCGATCGGAGTTCCGACCGATGAAGATCGTTCAATCGTTGGCCGCCCTTTGTACGCAGCCTCTCTTCGCGGAGGCTGCTGCCGAAGGCAAGGCCGTGCCTCCCTTTTGGAAGCAGCGCGCAGCGGAGCAGGCGTTACGCTTTCACGCCGCGCGCTGCCGTGCGGTCGAACATTCCTGGAAGGCGTTGGAAGTGGGCCTGGCCGGCGTCTCGTGGTGGAACCGCTGCAAAGTGCTGCTGGAGCCGGGCGAGGACCTGGCGCTGGGCGACCCCATCGAGGCGTTTCTCCTCCGCGCTCCGTACGTCGATTTGTCCGAGGAATCGCGGCGCGATTGCGTGCGCGAGTTGCGCGCCGCGCGCGCGGCCGGATTGCTGACGGAGAAGGGCGAGCATTCCTCCCCGACGAGCGATGGCTGGGCCGATCTTGCGATGGCGGACGAACCTTCGAGCATCGACGACATTGCCGAGGCGTTGCGCGAGGCGAATTTCACGGCCCTGGCGGCCGTGCTCGGCGAACGCGCGAAGGGCACGCCGTTCCTCGTGGACGCGGCGCGCCTGTTTTTGCGTCACGCCCTGGAAAATGACGAAGTCTTGTCGGCCGGAGCGCCGCCCGTCAATGGGCCAGGGCCGGACATGCACCTGGCGGCGCTGGCCGAGGTGCTGAACGCGCACGGCTCGCGCCTGGATCTGCTGCTGGCGACGTTGGCGACGGCGGAGGCGGCGCCCGTGGCGGTGCCGACGGCGTATCCGCTGGACGTGAGTCGGGAAGCGAATGGCCACGCCGAACCCGTCCAGCGATTGGCCGCCGACGTTGGCGCGTTGCTCGCCGAGCGCCGGCTGACCGACCGCGAACTGCGCCTGACGGACAGCGATTCGGTGCGCGACGAAGCCGTCCGCCGCCGCATCGACGAACTCCAGAGTCGCGCCGCGATGGCAGAAGGCGATACGAAAACCCTGCCGGCGCTGCGAAATGGCCTGGCCATTCTGGCGGCCTTGAAGGGGGATTACGAGGAGGCCCAAGGCGAGTTGCAAGCGGCGGCGGCGGTCGCACTTGATCCCTTCGCCTTGGCGGTCGTGCAGTTTAACGCTTACCGGGTGGCGCTGGAGCAACACGATTGGGCCGAGGCGCTCACTTTTTTGGAACGGGCGGCGACGCTGTGGCCCGCGCGCTTCGCCCCGCTGCCCGCGGACAAGTACGAAGCCGAGCGAATTCTCGGCGTGGCCGGCTCCGGGGTCGCCTTTCTCTGCCGCGACCGTTTGGCCGAGGACCGCGTCGTGGTGAAGGCGCTTGAAAGCGATGCCCTGGAGCAAGACGTCAACGAGATTTTCCGCGTCGCGCGCGTGCTTCAAGAGGTCCATCATCGGGCTTTCTTGCCGCCGCGCGAAACCGACTTCGCCGGCGCGGAGCAAACGCGGCCCTACGTCGTCACCGACTTTATCGACGGCCTGACCTTGGCCGAACATGTCGTTCAATACGGCCCCTTGTCGCCCGACGACTTACTGCAAATCGCCCGGCCCCTGGTCGAGGGACTGAGCCAGGCCCACGAGCGCGGCCTGCTGCACCGCGACCTTAAGCCGGACAATCTCGTCGTCCGCCACGAGAACGAGCAATGGCAGGTCAAGCTCTTCGACCTCGGCCTGTCGCTCAAGCCGGCGGTGCTGTGCGCTAGCCTGGCGGGCGGCCGTTCCGCCGCGTGCGCCAGCGCGATTGGCGCGTTGAGCTATGCAGCCCCCGAGGCGAGCGGTTGGATCCAGGGAGTACCCACGGGACCGTATTCCGACGTGTACAGTTTCGGCAAGACCTGCTACTTCGCGCTGCTCGGCACGGCCGAACCGGACGACGACGAAAAGGAAACCCTGCCGCCGGCCTGGCGCAAGCTGCTGGCGGCATGCACGGCGCGCACCGTGGCGCGGCGCGTGCCCAACTTCACGCTGGTGCGCGACCGCTTGGCGAAGATGGCGAAGACGGCCCCGGCGGCGACACCCGCCGCTCCCGAAACCGTCGCCGACAAACCGACCGGCACGCCGCGCGGCGAAGTCAAACGTGCCGAGGGGTATCTCGAGCGCGGCATGATTTTCCGGCAGCAGAACAATCCTGACCAGGCGCTGGCGGCCTTCAACCGGGCCCTGGAGATCGACCCGACGCTGATCGCCGGATACATCAAGCGCGGCAACCTGTACGCCGATCGGGGCGACCTCAATCGCGCCATCGCCGACTACTCCGAAGCGGCGCGCATCGATCCGAAATCGTCGCTCGCTTATTTGAATCGCGGCCTGGCCCACGCCAAACAGGGAGCGTTCGACAAGGTCATCGCCGATACGAGCCAGGCCATCGAACTGGAGCCGAAGCTCGCCAGCGCCTATTTCATCCGCGGGGCGGCTTACGCCAATCGCGGCGAACGCCATCGGGCCATCGCCGAATTCACCCTGGCGATCCGCCTCGATCCGAAGAATCCGCTGGCCCACAACGACCGCGGCCTGGCCTTCGCCGACCAGGGCGAATACGACCGGGCCATCGCCGACTACACGGCCGCGCTGCGCCTCGACCCGCGCCTAACGCTGGCCTACGTCAACCGCGGCATCGCCTTCCGCGCGAAGAAGAACGCCGACCGCGCCATCGCCGAATTTTCCAAGGCGCTGCGCCTGGAGCCGCGCAACGTGCCTGCCTATTTCAATCGCGGCCTGGCCTTCCTCGACAAGCCCGATTTCGACCGGGCCGCGCTCGACTTCGAGCGCGTGCTGCGCCTGGAGCCGAAGCATCCCGAGGCCGCCGCCCGCCGCGACGAGGCGCTAAAAGGGAAGGCCAACAGTCCCCCCGCGGAGGTGCCGCCGAAGCCACCCGCTGTGCCGCGCAAGCAAGAGAAACGCCCGGCCGTCGCGCCGTCTGCCGCCCAGACCGCCAAGCAGACGCAGGACGAGGAGCGCCGGCAGGTGCGGGCCGCCGCCTACTTCGCGCGGGGCCGCGGTCTGTACGAAAAGGGCGAGTACGCCGAGGCCATCGATCAATTCGGCAAGGCCATTCAGATCGACCCGAAAGACGCGCAGGCCTTCTATCAGCGCGGTCTGTCCTATGTCGCGCAGAGCGAGTACGCGGAAGCGATCGCCGACTACGACAGCGCGCTCAAGATCAGCCCGCGCAATCATCTGGCCTACTACCACCGCGGGATTGCTCACCAGCTGCTGGGCCAGCACGAAAAGGCGATCGCCGACTACACCCGGACGCTCAAGCTGGAGCCGCGCATGGCGGTGGCCTATCGGCATCGCGGTCAGGCGCATCAGGCGCGGGGCGACACCGGCCGCGCGCAGGCCGACTTCGAGGAAGCGCAACGCCTCGATCCCAACGCGGGGAAGCGGTAGCGGCGTACGCGAAGCGTAAACGAGGCTTAGAGCGACAGGCGCCGCACCACGGCAACGATGCGTCGGATCGCCTCGTCGATCGCCTCGTCGCTCAGCAAGTGGCTGAAGCTGAAGCGCATCGCGGAGAGCGTTCGTTCTTCCGAAAGTCCCATCGCCTGCAGCACGGGCGACGGCAACAGCGAGCCGCTAGAACAGGCCGACCCGGTCGAACAGGCGACGCCCGCTAAATCCAGATTGATCAACAGGGCATCCGCCGCGCAGCCGAGGAACGACAGGTTCAAGACGTGCGGCAATGCCTCGTCCGCCGCGCCGTTGACGACCACGCCCAACGACGCCCGTTCCAATCCCTGCAAGAATCGCTGACGCAAATGGCCGACGCGCTCTCGGCGCGGCAGCATCTCCGCGCACGCCAGGTCGAGGGCCGTCGCCAGCCCGACCGCCAGGGCCACGGGTTCGGTTCCGGGACGGCGGCCCTGTTGCTGATGGCCGCCCCAGGTCAAGGGCCGCAACCGGGCACCGCGACGCAGCAGCAACGCGCCCACCCCCTTGGGTCCATGAAATTTGTGCGCGCTGAGCGACAGCGACGTGACGCCGAGATCGCGGAAGTTGACCGGCAGTTTGCCGACTGCTTGCACGGCGTCGCAGTGAAACGGGATCGTACTCGTAAGTTTATGGATCGGCTGCGTCGTGCCGGTCTCGCCGTTCGCGTATTGCACGGTGACGAGGCGCGTGTCGGGCCGCGCGACCGTTTCGGGCGCGAGCCGACCGGCTTCATCCACGTTCAAGAATTCGACCGCGTGACCACCTTCCGCGAGACGGTGGAGCGGTTCGACAATGGAAGGATGCTCGACCGGGCTAGCGACGATGGGGCCGGGCGCCTCGCCGGCCAGTCCGAAGAGGGCGAGGTTGTTCGCCTCGGTGGCGCCGCTGGTGAAGATAATTTCGTCGGCATCGGCACCGAGGCACGCCGCCACGCGCTCGCGGGCGTCTTCGAGCGCCTGGCGGGCGCGACGGCCGGCGCGGTGAGCGCTGGCGGGATTGCCGTAGGCGTCGGCATCCAGCGCCGCCATGGCGGCGGCGACGGCGGGCAGCAAGGGCGTCGTGGCGCTGTTGTCGAGATATATGCAGTCCATGCGTTCAACGGCTGATGCGCAGGCCGCCGCCCTTGACGGTCGCTTCCACTTCTTGCCGCGTGATCCAGGCGAAGTCGCCGGGGATCGAATGCTTGATGGCGCTGGCGGCGACGCCGAAATCGAGGCCCTTTTGCAAGTCGCCGTCGAGCAGGCCGTGGATTAAGCCGGCCGCGAACGAATCGCCGGCGCCGAGGCGGTCCACGATTTCCACTTCGTAGGAGCGCGTGCGATACGTCTTGCCGTCCTGATAGGCGATGGCCGTCCAGCTGTTTTTCCAGACGAGCGGGTTCTCGCGCAAGGTGATGGCGACGGCTTTCAATGGGAAGCGCTTGGCCACCTGCGCCGCCACGTCTTCGTAGTCCTTGCCGGTTATGCCGAACACCTTTTCCGTGTCCTCTTCCGTGGTGATGAGCACGTCGCACAGTTCCATGAACGTCGTCATCCAGCGGCCGGCCTCCGCCTCGGTCCACAGCTTGGCCCGGTAATTCAGGTCAATACTCGTCTTCGCCTTGGCGGCGCGGGCGGCTTGCAGCGCTTCGCGCGTCACCTCGGCGGCGGTAGCGCTGAGCGCCGGCGTGATGCCGGTGACGTGGAACCACTTGACGCCCTCGAAGACCTTGGCCCAGGGGATGGTGCCCGGCTTCACGCGCGAAATGGCGGCGTCCTTGCGGTCGTAGATGACGCTGCTAGCCCGCGGCGCCGCGCCGAACTCAAGGAAGTAAACGCCGACGCGGTCTTCCGGCGTCCATTGCACGAAATCGGTGTTGACGCCGGCCTCGCGGGCCCGATTGGCGATCAAGCGGCCCAGCGGACTGTCGGTCAAGCGCGACACCCAGGCGGTCAAATGACCAAGGCGCGCCAGACCGACGGCCGTGTTCAACTCGGCGCCGCCGACGCGGCAATCGAGGCTATGCGCCTGCTCGAAGCGCTCGAAATGCGGCGGACTGAGGCGGATCATGGCTTCGCCGAAGGTAACGACTTCATGCGGCATCGGTTACTCCTTGGTGAAGGATGGTGGTTGGTGGTCGGTGGTTGGAAAATGCAAATGCCCGTCTGTGCTGATCGGTTCTAGCATTCACCAACCACTAACCACCGACCACCACTCAGGCGACGACCGCTTCCTCGTCGCGGAACTTGCGGATGACGGCGGCGTACTGCCGGGCCAGGTCGCGGATGCGGACGAAGTTTCGCTCCGCAACCAGCTTGGGATCGACCAGCTGGGTGCCGACGCCGAGGCAGCAGGCGCCGGCTTCCAGGAACTTGGCCGCCGTCGTCAGATCGACGCCGCCGGTCGGCATCACGCGAATTTGCGGCAGCGGCCCGCGTAGCGCCTTGAAGAACGCCGGGCCGACCACTTCCGCGGGGAAAACCTTGACGATGTCGGCGCCCGCTTCCCAGGCCGTCAGGATTTCGGTAGGCGTGAACGCGCCGGGCATGACGAGTTTGCCGTAACGCTGGCACAGGCGGATCACGTCGAGGTTGACCGTCGGCGCCACGATGAATTCGGCGCCGGCCAGCAGCACGGCCCGCGCCGTCTCCGCGTCGAGGACGGTGCCGGCGCCGAGGAGCAGCTTGTCGCCGAGCGCTTGCCGGACTTGCCGAAGCACGTCGAGGGCGTTGGGCACCGACATGGTGATCTCGATCGTGGTGACGCCCCCCTCGGCGAGGGCCCGGGCCACTTCGACCAGTTGGTTGCTGTCCTGAGAGCGAATCACCGAAACGATGCCGCCGTCGAGGACGCGGCGCAGTTGATCTTCTTTAGTCATGTGCCTTGCGCGGGGCGATAGTCTGGGTTTCGTAGACTTTCAACTTATGGCTTTTGGCCGAAGACGCCAAGACGGCGGCAACCTCTTGACCGCGAATCGGGGCATGCGACAATAGGGCGGTCCAGTCGCACGCCACATCACCTATCTCGGAATCGTCGATGCCGTCGCGTTTCGTCACCCTGCTCATCGTCGGCTTCTGGATGACGGCCACCGCCTGGATGGTGAACCGCGACGTATTGCATCGGCTGCAACCCGGCGACGTGCCTCCCTTCGCCATCGACCTGGTCGATGAGGCCGACCACCAGGCCATGCCCACGCGCTGGAGCGTGATCCGCGGCGGCAAGACCATTGGCCGGGCACGCAGCTGGGTCGTCTACCGCGACGCCGACGATACCTTCGCCCTGAACGCCGAGATGGAGCGTCTGGAACTGCTTGCCGGCGTCCACGTACCCAAGATGGCGACGGTATACCGCGTGAATCGGCAGGGCGAATTGCGCGAGATGACCGCCGATTTAACGGCGCGGGTGTCGCTTTTCGGCAGGGGGGTCGAAGTCGCCGCCCGGCTGCGCGCCGCGGTGCGCGACGGCCAATTCGCCGGCCGAGGCACCGTGGAAATGGGCGGCGAGGTCCACGAAATTCCCTTCGGACCAGTGCCGGTGGCGCCGGGCGGCGCGGTGCTGAACCCCTTGCACCCGGTGAATCGCGTCGTCGGTCTGCGTCTGGGCCAGCGCTGGCGAATGCCGCTCGTCAATCCGCTGAGCGATCTTTTGGCCGATATCGCCGGTCCCGCCCTCGCTTCCGGTCCACGCTTTCTCGATGCCGAAGTGTTACCCGAGGCGCGGCCGCTCCTCTGGAATGGCCGCGAGGAGCAATGCCTGGTCATCGAGTACCGCGACGACCGAGAGCTTGTCGCGCGCACATGGGCGCGGCACGGCGACGGCCTGGTGTTGCGCCAGGAGGCCGCTTTCGGTGACGATCTCCTCGTGCTGCAACGCGATTGAAACCGAGCCAACGGCCCTCGCATGATCGAACTGGACGAAATCACCAAATCGTACGGCACCAAGACGGCAGTCCATTGCCTCAACCTGCGCGTCGAACCGGGCGAGTTATTCGCGTTTCTCGGCCCCAATGGCGCCGGCAAGACGACGACCATCAAGCTGATGTGCGGCCTGCTGTTCCCGACCTCGGGCAGCGTTCGCGTCGGCGGCTTCGACATGCGGACGGACGGCGACCGAGCGCGGCGGCTCCTCGCCTACGTGCCGGATCAACCCTATCTGTACGACAAGCTGACGGGCCGGGAATTTTTGCACTTCATTGCCGACATGTACGGCATGGCCCGCGATCATGGACGCGCCCGCATCGCCGCCATGATCGAGCAATTTCGCCTCGACGAATTCGTGGACGACCTGGGCGAACGCTACTCGCACGGCATGAGGCAACGCACCGTGTTCGCCGCCGCCTTGCTGCACGAACCGCGCGTCCTCATCGTCGATGAACCGACCGTGG
>JBBSES010000163.1:0-8688 GCA_038239465.1 Gemmatales bacterium | reverse complement strand
GGGGCTTACGCCCCCCGCTCGCCAGGTGTCTCATAGACGCGACATATCGCCTCGATCATCCGCGTCACGGAATAATGCTCCACCACGCGCTTCCGGCCCGCGACGCCCAATTGGGCGCGCGGCTCGGCATCCGTGAGCAGTTTGCGCGTCTGCCCCGCCAAGGCCGGCTTATCGCCGGGCGGCACCAAGATGCCGCTTTCGCCGTCCACGATCAACTCGGCCAGTTCGGGCAAGCGCGTGGCGATCACCGGGCGACCGGCCGCCATCGCTTCAAGGGCCACATTGACCCCGCCGGCCGAGCGGCTCGGCACCCAGACGATTTCAGCGCCGGCGAGGACGGCGGGCACATCGTCGCGCCGGCCGAGAAGATGGACCAGGCCCGTACTCTGGCAATCGCGCGCGAAGGTTTCGAGCCGCGGCCCGTCCGGCCCCTCGCCCACGATGATCAAGTGAACGTTGGCTTCCACGAAGCGCAAGATATCGAACGCCCAGATGGCGTCGCGGAAACCCTTGTGCGGATGCAGCGGCCCGACGCAGGCGATGTAACGTTCCGGCAACCCAGTAGCCACGACATTCGGCGCCGCGGCAACGGCCGGCGGCACGCGCGCGATGCGTTCCTCCGCGATGCCGGCCTCGCGGCACCAGCGCTCTTCGGACGGCGCGAAAACGATGACCCGCTCGACCCGGCGCACCAGCCAACGGTCGAGCGCCGCGATCTCGACGCCGCTCTCGCGCGGCTCAAAAAGACAGCTGACGAACACGCGCGCCTTCCGCAAGCCCGGTAGCAACGCACTTATGCGCAGCGCGGCCGGTTGCCAAACATGCACGGCATCGGGCCGGAACGCCTCGATCATTCGTTGCAAGCGCAGTGGAGCGCCGACATCCAGCGGTCGATGCCAGCCCAGAGCTTCCACGGATACGCCATCGGCTTGCAGCGCGGTCGTCAACGGCCCCGAGCGCCCGAGAATGCAGACGCGCGCCTCGAAGCGTTCGCGCGGCAGACCGGCCGCCAGCAAGCGTAGTTGAGTGGCCGCCCCGCACGGATCGGAGCGCGCGATGAGGAAGAGGACTTTCACGCCTGGGCCATCGTCGGGTTAGGGGATGTCGCGCAAGGCTTCCGCCGGCAAGGCGGCGACGTGCGGCAGGTTGCGGTATTCGTCGTTGTAATCGAGGCCATAGCCGACGACGAAGACGTCGGGGATATCGAACCCGCAATAATCGGGTTCGATCGCCATCTGCTGCCGGCCTACCTTACGCAATAACACGCCCGTCCGCAGTGAGGCCAGCCCCAACCCGCGCAAATGCGCGACCAGGTGAACGAGCGTTTGTCCCGTGTCGAGGATGTCGTCCAGCAGCAACACATGACGGCCATTGAGATCGGGCACCAGTTCCGTCTGCACGTGCAATTGGCCGGGCGTCGTCTCCGAACCGCGATAACTACTCGCTTGTATCCAGGCGATGCGCACGGGCAAATCGAGACGCCGTAGCAAGTCGGCAAGAAACATGATGCAACCGGTCAACACGCCGACGATGGTGAGTTGCTTGCCTCGATAGTCCTCCTCGATGCGGCGCGCGAGAACCTCGACGCGCTCGCGGATCTGCTCGGCGGAGAGGAGGATTTTCATCGGGGGCCTCCGGGTCAACCGCGCCGCGGCCGGTACAGGTGCGTCGTGCTGCCCTCGATCGCCTCGGCGGCTTCGGAAAGCGTCTCGGTCAGCGTTGGATGCGGATGAATCGTCATGGCCAAATCGCGGGCCGAGGCGCCCATTTCAATGGCGAGGACGCCTTCCGCGATCATCTCGCCGGCCCCCGCGCCAACGATGCCGACGCCCAGCACGCGCTCGGTCTCGGGATCGACGATGATTTTCGTCAACCCCTCGGGCCGGCCGAGCGTCTGCGCCCGGCCCGACGCCGCCCAGGGGAAGCGCGATACCTTGACCTCGCGGTTTTGCTTCTTGGCCTCGGTTTCGGTGAGGCCAGCCCAGGCGATCTCGGGATCGGTGAAGACCACGGCCGGGATGGCCCGGCTGTCGAACGCCGCCGGTTCGCCGCGGATGGCTTCGACGGCGATTTTGCCTTCGTGGGTGGCTTTGTGGGCGAGCATCGGTTCGCCGGCCACATCGCCGATGGCGAAGATATGCGGTTCGGCCGTCCGCAGCTGCTCGTTGACCTTGATGAATCCCCGCTCGTCCACCTGCACGTTCGTCTTTTCCAGGCCCAGGCCACGGCTATTGGGACGCCGACCGACGGCGACGAGAAGCCGCTCGAAGACGGGTTCCTTGTCGGCTATTTCCTCGCCTTCGAGCGTGACGCGGATGCCGTCGGCCACCTCCGCGATCTTGACCACCTTGGTATTCAGGTGAATCTTCTCGAACAACGGCGTCAAGCGTGCTTGCAGCGGCCGCACCAAGTCACGGTCGGCGCCGGGCAGCAGACCGGCCGTCATCTCGACGACCGTGACCTTGCTCCCCAAAGCGGCGTAGACGTAGCCCAATTCGAGGCCGATGTAGCCGCCGCCGACGACCAGCATGGACTTCGGCAATACCTCCAGCTTGAGCGCCGCCGTTGAGTCCATGACGCGATCGCTTTCGAGGTTCAACATGGGCGGCCGCGCTGGCACCGAGCCGACGGCGATGATGCATTGCTTGAATTTACGAATCGACTCGTCCGCGAGGCGCAGCGTATGGGCGTCCTCGAATGTCGCCCGGCCGCGGACGTATTCGACGCCGCGACGCTTGCACAACTCGGCGAGGTTCTTGGTCAGGTCATCGACGACCTTCTGCCGGAAGGCGGAAATCTTGACGATGTCGATGGTCGGCGGCGCGAAGTGCAGCCCGATATGGTCGGCCTCGCGCGCGTCGGTGATCAACTTGGCCGTGTGCAGCAGCGTCTTGGACGGGATGCAGCCGACCAGCAAGCAGGTGCCGCCGGGCCGCTCGTTGCCGTCGATGAGGGTGACGCGCATGCCTTTGTCGGCGGCGAGGAAGGCGGCGGCGTAACCGCCAGGTCCGGCACCGAGAACAATTAAGTCGTGTTCCGTCGTTTGGCTCATGGCTAATATCGACTCTCAGGCTCCGTTGGAACTGATGCGCAGCATTTGACAGGTGCGCTCGTAAGTGGTTTCCAAATCGACGGCGATCGCGTCCGTGCCGCGCAAAAAGAGCGGCATGGTCGGCATCTTATCGTGGAGGGCCAACGCCTGTTCCCATACCTCGACCTGATTCTCGCCATCGCGGGGAACGGGACGATACGCCGACGTGTAAAGGTCGGGAGCCATCGTTTCCTCCGCCGCTCCAGGAAGGAGGCGTTGGAGCAATTCGCGGTGGAGGTTAGCCCTTCGTGTCCTTACGACGTCGATCATCATCATCCCGATACCTTGCTGAAGATACGCCAGACACTTGAAAACGAAGGCATCGCGTTCGCTGGAACGGTCCTTATTGGAGGGGCTGAGAATCTCGATGGCGCCGGCCAATAGAACATCTCCCCGTTCCCAATACATTCACTTGCACGATATCGGTAATCGTGGACAGTGGCAGTTCCATCACCGGCGTCGGCGGACTCCACGAAGGTAGGCCAGCGCTAGGCCGCGAGCCGTCCGCTTCGTCCTCGACCACTCCCACGTCGATCTCAATGCCATAATGCACGTTCGGCCCGGCAAAATAACGCTTCGGCAGCCGAGCATTTAAATCGGAGGCGATGTGCGTCGCCCAGGCATTGTGAAACGCATGCCAATCTCGTCGCGGTCGGAGCGGAGGATGAAAGTGATCTAGCAGCGGCAACGCTAATCCTCCCGCGGAACGAAGAACCGCCCCCATTACCCGTGCAACACCATCAACAGCGGCTTTTCCAGCAGTTCCGCCAATCGTCGCGTGAAGCGCGCCGCGTCGGCGCCGTCGATGACGCGATGATCGTAGGAGAGGCACAGGGGCAGCAGCAAGCGCGGCACGATTTGCCCGTCGCGGACCACGGGGGTGAGGCGCGAGCGGGCCATGCCCAGGATGGCGACCTCGGGATAATTGATGATCGGCGTGAAGTGGGTGCCGCCGATGCCGCCGAGGTTTGTGACGGTGAAGCTGCCGCCGCGCATCTCGTCGGCCGTGATCTTCTTTTGCCGCGCCTTGTCGGCGATATCGTGCATCTCTTGCGCCAGCTGGACCACGCTCTTGCGATCCACGTCGCGCAACACCGGGACGAGCAAGCCGCGCTCGGTATCGACGGCCACGCCGATGTGGACGTAATTCTTGAAGATCAATTGTCCGCCCGCCAAATCGAGGCTGGCGTTGAACTGCGGAAACTCGCGCAGGGCGATGGCTACGGCCTTGATGGCGAACGCGGTCACGGTCAGCTTGGGGCCATTGCCTTCTTGCTGCCGGCGGAAGGCGTCGAGATCGGTGACGTCGGCGACGTCACTTTGAGTCACGTGAGGAATGAGGCTCCAAGACAGGCTCATCTGATCGGCCGTGCGGCGGCGAACGGCCTCGAAAGGCTTCTTGTCGATCGGCCCCCACTTGGCGAAGTCGGGCAAGGGCGGCGCCTTGACGCCGCCGCTGGTCGGGCCGCTACCGGAAGCCAGCTGGCGGACGTAGGCTTTGACATCCTCCTCGATGACTCGGCCGCCAGAGGCACTGCCAGCAACGTGATGCAGGTCGATACCCAGTTCGCGAGCCAGGCGGCGCGTCGCGGGACCGGCCGGCACCAGTTTGCCAGAGGAAGGCGCTTCCGAACGAGGAGCGGTCACCGGGGGCAGGCGGTTCACGGGCGGCGCGGGTGTTTCCGCTACCGGGGCAGGCTTTTCCGGTGCGGCGACTTCAGCAACCGGCGTCGGCGAGGTGTCGCCATTTTTCGCCGTCTCGCCCGCTTCGATCAGAGCCAGGGTTTGGCCCACTGTCACGCGGTCGCCCTTCTTGACGAGCATTTGCGTGATACGGCCATCCAGCGGCGAAGGCACCTCGACGGTACTCTTCTCCGCCTCGATCTCCACCAGGGCTTGCCCCTTGGTGACGGTCGCGCCGGCCTCGACGCGGACATCGAGCACGTCGCCGCCTTCGAGGTTTTCGCCCAGCGCGGGCAGTTTGATCTCGCTCGCCATTCGGTCTCCCACTGAGGCAGTATTGCTGCGCTATTCTTGGCGAGCGGGGGGCGTTAGCCCCCCGTGGATTTCCCGTGGACTACCACGGGGGCGCTCTACGCCTCCCGCTCGCCGGGTTATTATACTTTGACCGGATCCGCCTTCTCCGGGTCGATGCCCAGGTCCGCGATCGCCTTGGCCACGACGGCCGGCTTGATCTCGCCGCGCCGGGCCAGCTGCGATAGTGCCGCGACGGTGACGCACTCAGCGTCCACCTCGAAGAAGCGGCGCAACGCTTGCCGGGTCTCGCTGCGGCCAAAGCCATCGGTGCCCAGCGGATAAATGCCGCCAGGCACCCAACGGGCGATCATCTCGGGCAGCGACTTCATGTAGTCGCTCACCGCCAGGAAGATGCCTTTTTCCTTGGAAAGCAGTTGTTCCAAATAGCAGCGCTTCGGCTCGGCGGTCGGATGCAGCAAGTTCCAGCGCTCGACCTCCAGGGCTTCGCGGCGCAGTTCCTTGTAACTGGTGACGCTCCAAACATCGGCGGCGACGCCCAGCTGGCCGAGCATCTCTTGCGCCCGCACGGCCTCGCGTAACAGTGGGCCGCTACCCAACAAGTGGATGCGCGTCAGCTTGCTCGAAACCGTCGCCGGCTTGAGCTTGTAGATGCCCTTGAGAACACCTTCCTCGGCGCCGGCGGGCATGGGCGGCATCGGGTAGTTTTCGTTATAGAGCGTGACGTAGTAAAAGACGTTTTCGCCCACTTCGTACATGCGGCGGATGCCGTCCTGGATGATGAGCGCCAGTTCGTAGGCATAGGCCGGATCGTAGGCGACGAGGTTCGGCACGGTGGAGGCCAGGATATGGCTATGGCCGTCCTCGTGCTGCAAGCCCTCGCCGTTGAGCGTCGTCCGCCCCGCGGTGCCGCCGAGCAGGAAGCCGCGCGTGCGCAGGTCGGCGGCGGCCCAGATCAGATCGCCGATGCGCTGGAAGCCGAACATCGAGTAATAGATATAGAACGGAATCGTCGGTATGCCGTGCGTGGAGTAGGCGGTGCCGGAGGCGATGAACGACGACATCGAGCCGGCTTCGTTGATCCCTTCTTCCAGCAGCTGGCCGTTCTTGGCTTCGCGGTACGCCTTTAACGTATCGGCATCCACTGGCTCGTAAAGTTGGCCGACGTTGGAATAAATGCCGATGGTGCTGAACAGCGCGTCCATGCCGAAAGTACGGGCCTCGTCGGGAATGATGGGCACCACCCATTTGCCCAGGTCCTTGTCGGCGAGCAGTTTCTTGAGGATGCCGTTGGCGAAGACCATCGTGGTCGAGAACTCGTCCTTGCCGCTGCCTTGCAGAAAGTCCTTGGCGAAGCCCTTGGTCGAGATGGTGAGCTTCGGGCAGTTCTCGCGGCGTTCGGGCAGGTGGCCGCCGAGTTGCTTGCGGCGCTCGTGCAGGTAGGCGATTTCCGTGGCGTCGGCCGAGGGAGCGTAGAACGGCACATCCGAGGCGTCTTGATCGGTGATCGGAATGCCGAAGCGAGTGCGAAACTCGCGCAGTTCCTTTTCATTGAGCTTCTTCTGCTGATGCGTGATGTTGCGTCCCTCGCCCCCCTCGCCCAGGCCATAGCCCTTGACGGTCTTGGCGAGGATGACGGTCGGCGTCCCCTTGTTTTCGATGGCGGCCTTGTACGCGGTGTAGACTTTCTCCGGGTCGTGGCCGCCGCGGCCGAGTTTGCGCAACTGCTCGTCGGAGAGGTGTTCGACCATCTTCAACAATTCGGGATGCTTGCCGAAGAAGTGCTTGCGGATGTAGGCGCCGCCCTCGACGGTATATTTCTGATACTCGCCATCGACGATCTCGCCCATGCGTTTGACAAGCAGGCCGTGTTTGTCGCGGGCAAGGAGGGCATCCCAATCGCTGCCCCAGATTACTTTGATGACGGTCCAGCCGGCGCCGCGGAAAGCGGCCTCGAGTTCCTGGATGATCTTGCCGTTGCCGCGTACTGGGCCGTCGAGGCGCTGCAGGTTGCAGTTGACGACGAAGGTGAGGTTGTCGAGCTTTTCCCGCGAGGCCAGGGTCAAGGCGCCGAGCGACTCCGGTTCGTCGGTTTCGCCGTCGCCGAGGAAGGCCCAGACGCGCTGTTGCGACGTATCTTTCAAGCCGCGATGTTGCAGGTAGCGATTGTAGCGCGCCTGGTAGATGGCCATGATTGGCCCGAGTCCCATCGATACCGTGGGGAACTGCCAGAAGTTCGGCATGAGCCAGGGATGCGGATACGACGATAGCCCGCCTCCGGCGGCGAGTTCGCGGCGGAAGTTGGTCAGGCGCTCGGCCGGAAAGCGGCCTTCGAGGAACGCCCGCGCGTAGATGCCGGGCGCGGCATGGCCCTGAAAATAGACCTGATCGCCGCCGCCGGGAGCGTCAGGGCCTTTGAAGAAGTGGTTGAAGCCGATTTCCAAAAGCGTGGCGAGCGAGGCGTAGGTGGAAATATGGCCGCCGAGGCCGTCGGAGCGCTTGTTGCCGCGCACGACCATGGCCATGGCGTTCCAGCGCACCAGGCTCTTGATGCGCCGCTCGATCTCGCGGCTACCGGGGAACGGCACCTGGCGACTGGGCGGAATGCTGTTGATGTAGGGCGTATTGGCGGTGAACGGGATTTCGACGCCGTTGCGGTCGGCCTTCTGCTTCAGTTCGGTGAGGAGGAAGCGGGCGCGGTCCGGGCCATTGTGCTGCAAGACGGCTTCGAGCGAATCGAGCCATTCGCGGGTCTCGGCCTGGTCGGCGTCGCCATCGCCGTTGCGCTCGACGAAATTGCTGGGAGTGGGATTGCTCTTTACCAGGTCCGGCGCCATGAGGCATCCTCCGCGGAATGAACTCGCGCCCGAGGGCGCGAGATATAGGTAAAGTTTTCTTATGGGGTTGAGGCGGCCATTGCCAGAGAGCGCCGGCTTTCATCATAAGGCGGTGCGCTCGTCGAAGCCATACATGCGGTTGAAGTTCTGCACCGCCACGCCGCTGGCGCCGCGGACGAGATTGTCTTCGCTCGCCAGGACCACCACCCGGCCGCGCACCACGCGCAGGGCGATATCGAGAAAATTGCTGCCCGTGCTGTCCTTCGTGGCCGGTAAGCGCGCGGCGACGCGGACGAAGGGCGATTTCTCGTAATATGCCATGTAGAGGTCGAGCAACTGCGCGTCGGTGAAGGGTCGATTCGGCGCCGCGTAGATGGTGCTAAAGATGCCGCGATCCATCGGCATCAGGTGCGGCGTGAAGATGACCTCCACCGGCTCCTCGGCGATGTCGCTCAACGCTTGCTCGATTTCCGGCGTGTGCCGATGGCTGCCGACGCTGTAGGCCGACACGCTTTCGTTGCACTCGGGAAAGAGCGTGGCCAGCTTGGGAGTACGGCCCGCGCCGCTGACGCCGCTTTTACTATCGACGATGATGCTGCGCAAGTCGATGTGCTTGCCGGCGACCAGCGGCGCCAGGCCGAGAATGGCGGTTTGCGGATAACATCCGGGATTGGCGATCAGCTGGGCCGTCGGGATATCGTCGCCATAGATTTCGGGCAAGCCGTAGACTGCTTGTGCCAGGTGCGCCAGGTCGCCGTGGCTTTC
>JBBSES010000162.1:0-8702 GCA_038239465.1 Gemmatales bacterium | reverse complement strand
GCGGAAGCGGCCGATCGCCAATTCGGTAAAATCCAAAATTGGCCATCGTGCAAGAGCAACAACCGTGGCGGCAAGATGCCGATAGGCAAGGGACATATCCTTTGGCGTTTTCGCCTTCCGCACCTTCGCGTACCAGCCGGACAGTTGCTCTTCCACGGTCATGACCGTGATCGCCACTTCGCCGGGTAATTGGGCATTCACACGGTCGCGCACCGGCAAATGGCCGGATTCGTAAAGGGAAAGGATATCGGTATCCAGGATGAAAAGACTCATATGGCATCGAGTTCGGCATCCCGTTGTTTGCGATATTCCGCCATGTCCTTGTACCATTCCTGAATGGTCGGATCATTCGGATCGTGGATGCCGAACGTCTGTTGAATGGGATTATCGATGTTGCCGACATCCATCCGCACGATCCACGCTCCGGCCCTCGTCTTTTCATCGATCAACTGACGCAACTTTTGCAGGGCTTCCGGTTGGGTCTTGCCCTCTGCCGAGAGGCAAAATGGCTCGCCCGCTCGCGCCCGGAACCCGATTTCCGGGAGTGTCTCCACCAGTACGGATATTTGCATCGTCGGTCCCTCCGGGAAGTTTCCTTTCTTCCCGTCATTGTATCCTCAGCGCCGCAGCAAGAACTCCTTGGCGTTGACCAACCCCCAGGCCACGTCTTCCAGCGCCGCTCGGCGATCCTTGGCCTTGTCCACGAGCGCCGTCGTCGCCGTCTGTTCCCTGTCCGTCGGCGGGCGACAGAGGGCCGTCAGGTAGAGGGCCTCGATGATCGCGCGGTTCGACTCGTTCGCGGCGATCATCTTGCCGAGACGATTGTCTTTGGTGCCGAGCATGTCGTTGAGCAGTTCGCCGGTCAGCAGCTGGAAGGCCTGGTTGAGCGTGGTGTCGTCGCCGCGTTCGCATTCGCAGGTGAGCAGGCGGTCGGGCTTGCCGAAGACTTTCAGGAATTGCTCGGCCGGCGTGGGCGGCAAGCCGCGCTGCCGGAATTTTTGCACGCCCGGCAGCTGGGCCGCGCGCAGGCCCAACGGTTGATCGCTGAACTTCACCGGCGTGCCCAGGACCACGGCCAACGAGTCGAGCAGTTGTTCCGCCTGCAAAGGCCGAACCGGGGCGTGCGAGAAGTTGGTTTCGTCGTCGCCGTTGGTCTCGTTGAATTGTGACGAAAACTGATAGGTGCGCGAGTTCATGATCGTCCGCACCAGCCGGCGCAGGTCGAAGCGCTGGCGGGCGAAGTCCTGGCTGAGCGCTTCCAGGAGCGGCCCGTTGACCGGCGGGTTCGACGCCCGGAAGTCGTCGTTGGGATCGACGATGCCCTTGCCCAGCAGATGGAACCAGACGCGATTGACCTGCGTGCGCGCGAAGAACGGGTTTTTGGCGTCGGCCACCCAGTCGGCCAGCGACTGCAAGCGATCCGCGCCCGAACCGAAGTCGGGCGTCGCGTCGCCGAGGAACAAGGGCCGCATCGCCAGGCCGGTGCGCGGATGCTTGTGCTCGCCCGCGCGGGCCATCAGCACGACCTGTTCGCCGTCGAACTCGTGCGCGTCGAGCTTGTCGCCGCGGCGGTTTTCGAGAATGCGATAATCGACGCGCGCGAAGAACGCGGCCAGGCTGTGGTAGTCGTGCTGCGTCCACTGATCGAATGGATGATTGTGGCAGCGGGCGCACTGCAACCGAATACCCAGGAAGACCTGCGCCGTCGCCTCGGCCCGCGCCTGCGGGTCACGCAGGGCGCGATAGAAGTTAGCCGCCGGATGGCTGTAGGTGCTGCCGCGCGCCGCGATCAACTCGCGGGCGAACTCGTTCATCGGCTTACCTTCGACGATGCTCTGCCGAATCCACTGATGGAAGGCAGCCACGCCTTTGCGGTCTAGCACCTTCTCTTCGTTGCGCAGCACGTCCGACCACTTGAGCGCCCAGAAGTCGGCGAACCCGGGACGTTCGAGTAGCGCGTCGATGAGGCGAGCGCGCTTGTCGGGCCGCTTGTCGTCGAGGAAGGCCCGCGCTTCGTCGGCGCCCGGCACCTGGCCGATGGCGTCGAGAGAGGCGCGGCGCAAGAAGACGCTGTCCGAACAGAGATCGGAAGGAGCCATGCGCAGCGTGCGCAGCTTGGCGAACACGTGCCGATCGACGGCGTTGACCTCGGGGACCTCGGGCCAGACGAAGCCAGGCCGCGCCGGCACGAAGGCCAGCTGCACCGGCGCCCGGCGATTCAGGTAGCGCACCAGGATGGCGCATTCGCCGAAGTTTTGCCGCTCGGCCACCCCCTCTTCGCTAACCACGGCGTTGGTGTTCGACGGCTCGAAGCAGGCCAGGCGCGTTACGTCGCGCACGCTGCCGTCGCTAAACGTGGCCTTCACGCCAATCCGCGCGCTGGAGGCCGGTTCGATCAACACCTGCGAAACAGGTGTGACCTCCATGCGGCGCAGCGTCGGCGCGTCCGGCCCGTCGGCGATCGCTCCTTCCGCGATCCAGCGGCGCAGGATGGCGTACTCGGGCGAGTTGACGGCGAAGCGTTTGCCGCCTTCGTGCGCCGCCGTTCCGGTCGCCTTCATGAGCAGCAAGCTGTTTTCGGGGTGATGCGCGTCCACGCGCCGGCCGAGCATGTCGCGCGTCAGCACGTCGAGATCGACTTCGGGTTCGTCGCCGCGCAGCGACAGCTTGAAGCCGCCCTTGCCGTTTTGATTGCCGTGGCAGGCGCCCTGGTTGCAGCCCGATTTGGAAAGCACCGCCATGACTTCGTTGCGAAAGCTGACCGCGGCGCGGGCAGGACCGTTGCCCACGAGGAAAGCAAATCCGGCAAGCAACCACGCGGCGTGAGGTCGGAGCGACGGCATGGCACGCTCTCCTGGCAGGGTACGGTGCGAATGCGTAGCGGAGGTTCATGTATCTTCCTTGACGGGAGGCGATAACGCAAACTGCATTTGGGTTAGATCGAGGTTAGCGACGCTTCGAAGAAGCGTATGCGCCGCTATAATATCGCCCCATGGACGCCATCCATGCCGACCTGATCGACCAGGCGCAAGCGGGCGAGGCCGAGCCGGTGCAAAAACTGGCGTATGCCTTGCGCGCCGGCGCCGTTGCTCCGTCCACCCTGATTGACCTCACGCGCTCGGAGTTTCCCGGTTTGCGCCGCGCCGCGGTCGCCGCCGCCGCCGGCCGTACTGAGCCGGAATTGCTGGCGGCGTTGCTGCACCTGGCGGGCGATCCCGCGGATAGCGTTCGCCTGGCCCTGACCGAAGCTCTGGCCCGTTCCCCGTCGTGGCCGCTCGATCCCGCCCTGGAGCGTCTGTTGCGCGACGGCGAGGAGGAGGTGCGTCTCGCCGCCGCTCGGGCCGCGCGGCATCGGCCGGCGCTCGCGGCCACGCTGCTTTCTCGGCTAACACAGGAGGACGATTGGCGGGTCCGCCGCGCCGTGGCCGAGGCTCTGGCCGGCAGTCCGCCCCCATTGGCGCTGCCGCCTCTGTTGTCGGCTCTGGCCCACGACTCCGATTCGGACGTAGCGGAAGCGGCCGCCGCCTCGCTGGAAGTGCTGTTCGGCAAAGTGGAGTCGTACCCCGACGACCTGGTGCGGCCACGCCTGGCCGATCTGGAAAAGGCACGCCAGCGCCTGGCCGGCTTCCGCGCGGCCCATGCCCGCCTCGGCGCCTGGCTCGATGAACGTGTCGCTCACGATGTCGATGTCGAGCAGCTGGCCGAGTTCGGTACGCTGTTGACCGCCGAAGTCGATGCCGGGCGCCTGCCGCGAGCGCATGGCGTCGAGGCGACCTGCGCCACCGTGCAAGCGTTGCTCGATGGCAGTCCGCCGCGCGCCGTCGTCCTCCTCGGCGAACCGGGATCGGGCAAGACAGCCGTCGTCCACGAATTGACCCATCGCCTGCGCGAGGACGCCGATGGTCCGTGGCACGTCCTCCGCGTCAGCCCGGCCGACCTGCTCGCCGGCACCACCTGGCTGGGCGAATGGCAGACCAAGGTTCGCAAGCTGGTGCAAGCCGTGCGGGCGCCGCGTCGGGTCATCCTCTACATTCCCAACTTGGAGGAACTGTCCGACGCCGGCCGGTCGTCGCAGAGCGATTCCAACGTCGCCACGGCGTTGGCGCCGCACATCGAGCGCGGCGACGTGGCCATCCTCGGCGAAAGCACGCCCGAGGCTTTCCGCACCGGCCTCGGCGCCATCGGCTCGTTGCGCCGGCTCTTCCACGCCGTCGAGGTTCGCCCCGCCGACGTGGCGCAAACCCGTCGCATCCTCGAATCGGTGCGCGACGAGGCACTGGCCGACGTGCCCGAAGCGGTACTGGATCGGCTCGTCGAACTGGCCGACTTCTACCTCGCCGGCACGGCGCAACCCGGCCGCACCGTTGGACTCCTGCGCCGCGTCCTCGGCACCACCGCGGGTCAGGACGGGGCGATTGGCGAGCGCGACGTTCTCGAAACGCTGTCCACGGCGACCGGCATTCCGTGCGATTTTCTCGACGACGCCGTGCCGCTCGAGCGCGCCACAGTGCGCGACTTCTTTACCGAGCGCGTCATGGGTCAGCCCGAGGCGGTGGATGCGGTCCTCGACCTTGTCACGCTGGTGAAAGCAGGCTTGACCGACCCGGCCAAACCCTTTGGCGTCCTCTTCTTCGTCGGGCCGACCGGCGTCGGCAAGACCGAATTGGCCCGCGCTTTGGCCGAGTTGCTCTTCGGCGAGGCGACCCGGCTGGTGCGCCTCGACATGAGCGAATTCGCCACCTACGACGCCCACGAACGTCTGATCGGCTGGGGCGGCAAGCCGGGCTTATTGACGGCCGCCGTCCGCGAGCGGCCCTTTACCGTGTTGCTCTTCGACGAGATCGAGAAGGCGCATCCGAACGTCTTCGACCTGTGCTTGCAGATATTCGACGCCGGCCGATTGACCGACAAGCAAGGCCATACCGCCGACTTTCGCCGCACCATTATCATCTTGACCTCGAACATCGGCTCGGCAGTGGCCCGCGAAACGCCGGTCGGATTCAACGCCAGCCCGCGGCCGCCGCGCGCCGACGACGCGACCCCCGACCGCGATACGACACTGCGCGAACTGGGCCGCTGGTTTCGGCCCGAATTCCTGAACCGCCTCGACCGCATCGTGACCTTTCGACCATTGGCCGCCGAGACCGCCGAGAAGATCGCGCGCCGTGAAGTGGCGCGGGTGCTGGAACGCAGCGGCCTGAAGCGGCGCAAACTCGATGTAGATGTCGAGCCAGCGGTCTTCGCGCTGCTCCTCCGCGAAGGGTACTCGCTGGCGTTCGGCGCACGGCCGCTGAAGCGCACCGTCGAGCGCCTCATCCTGCTGCCGGTGGCGCGGGCCATTGCCGGCGGCGGCGTTCCCGCGGGCAGCGTCTTGCAGCTGCGGGTCCGCGGCGGCCAGGTGGCCGTCGAGGTGCCGGCGGAACGCGATGCGCCGACCAAGGAAAAGGTCGAGCCGCGTCGTCCCGCGGAGCGTGCCTCGCGCGCCACGCTGGAAAAACGGGTCGGCGACCTGACGGAACGCGCGACGGCGCTGCGCGTTCAGGCCGCTCCCCTGGCCGCGCGCAAGTCGGAGTTGGTCGCACGCATGGCGGCGGCCGACTTCTGGGACAACCGGGAGGCCGCCCGCGGCATCCAGGACGAAATCTATCGCCTCGATGGCGTCTTCGCCGCCCTGGAAGCGCTGGAACGCTCGCTCCGCAACGAAGCCGACGCGCTGCGGCCGCACCGCCACGTACCCCCCGACTGGACGCGCCTGGAAGAACGCCTCGAAGCGCTGGAAGGCCGTGCCCGCCATGTCGCCTTGCTCGTGGATTGCCGCGATAGCCGCGATCTGGGCGACGCTTTCCTCTGCCTGGAACTCGTCTCTTCGCGCGGCGTCGGCCTTGATGCCGTCGCCAAACTCGCTGGCATGTACGCCGCCCTGGCGGAACGGCGCGGGCTGGAAACGCAAGTGCTGGACGACCGCCGCGGCGGCGCCCCCGCCGCCGATACGTTGACCCTGCTGGTAAGCGGCGCTGGCGTCTATGCCTTGCTCGCCGGAGAAGCCGGGCTGCATCAACTGTCGCGCGGCGAGACGAGCAAGGGCCAGCGCGCCGCCGACCGCGACCTGGTGCGCGTGGACATCTTGCCCGTGCCCACCGACGACCCATTGGGCCGCGACGAGGTGCGCGTGGAAATCGACGGGTTGACCGACGCCGTCGGCCGCTTGCTGGCGCGGCCGCGCTTCGACGTTCGCCTGATGCACGTCCCGTCGATGACGACGGTGCGCGCCTGGACCGACGGGCCGAAGGGACAGGCCGCGGAGCAATTGCGGCCGTTGCTGGCCGCCCGCCTGGAAGCGTCGAAAACCGCGGACGCCGCCGACCGACCGGCGTTCGTGCGCCGCTACGTCCTGGGGCCGTCCCCTCTCGTGCGCGACCTGCGCTCGCGCCAGCGCACGGGCCGCATCGACCGCGTCTTCGAGGGGCATATTGACGCCTTTCTCGGCTGACGCCTGGCGTGCCGTTTCGCGCACGCCTTCAAGTTTTGATTGCGTCGCCGCGCCGTCGCTTGTAGTTTCGTTGCGTACCCGCGGCCGACGACCGAACGGAACCCGAGGCAGACATGCTCGAACAGGCCTATCCCTGGATGGCAGGGGCGGCATGGCGTCAGCGTCCCCGACACCCCCCTCAAGCGGCGCCGGGTCATTTCGCCCTGCGCTGGCTGGCCTGGTGGTCGCACTGGCGAGCGCGCTTTCGCAAGAACAAGCTTCCCGGCCCGAGCGCCGCCGATCGCCGGGAGTCGTTCCGCTACGGCATCAGCCTGGAAACCTCGGTACGCCTGATGGCCGCCGTCGAGGGCGACAATACCCCCGTGCGCGTCCGCAACATCAGCGCCGGCGGCATCAGCTTGGTCATCAACCGCGGCGTCGATCCCGACACGCTTCTCAACGTCGAACTGCTCAATCGGCCCAACATGTTCTTGTGCAAGGTGCAGGTCCGCGTCACCTATGTCGTCGAACATCCCACCGGCGACTGGATCATCGGCGGCGCCTTCGTCCGCAAGTTGAGCCACGAGGAATTGCGCTCGCTATTGTCGTGAGGATTCGACCGTGGCCATGGCACTGATCGCCAGCATGATGATCGCGTGGGTCTGTTGGCCGCACGTCCTGGCCGCCCTCGGCTGGGCCGTCTACCGCCAGGGCACGCACGGAAGCGTCGGCGACCTTGACCCCGATGGCAAGGACGAGGCTTATCAGGAGCGCTACTTCCAGCTGGTCGATCTCGGCTTCGTGCCGCGCGGCCTGCACTGGTCGCAGCTGGGGCCGGCGGCGCTCGCGGAATCGTACGTCTTCGCCTCCGCCGAGCCGTGCTGCATGGCGGAGGTGGTGACGCGCTCGCATCAGCTGTCCTTCGCCAGCGCCTTCCGCGACGGCTGGGCCGTCGAGACGGCGGCGGCGCCCGGACCCGAGGTGAAGGAAGACGGGTTGTGGGTGACGGCCATGCCCGAGCGCCCGGCGCGCGAGGTACTCGCCGCCCATCGGCACCAGGTCGAGGAGTTGATGAAGCAAGGGCACGAACCTTTGCCGACGGAAACACTGGACGACTTCACTCGTTTGGCCGCTGCTTTGCAGCAACACCCGGCGAGCCGCCGTCTCATCCGCGGCCGGGCGCTGCGTTCGCTGCTGACGCTGTTTGGCTTGTTCTTCGGGGCCGGCGTGGTGGGCGGCTTGTTCTTCGGCTTCGACACGCCCTCGCAGTGGATGGCCGTCTGCCTGGTGGGATTGATGATCAAATGGGACGGGTACGCGGCGTCACTGGGGGCGTCGTTGGACGTGCAGGCCAAAGGGTGATCGGCGACGAGGGCCGCGTAAACGCCGGAGATTTGATTGGCGAGCAGGGAGCCCCCCCGTGGATCAACCTTAGAGAACCACGGGGGGCTTACGCCCCCCCGCTCGCCAGTTTGTTTTGACTACCCAACATTTACTTCCCCGCCACCGTAATCGTGATCGCGTTCGACGGATAGACTACGCGGATGGCGGCGCCCCTCGGCTTCGTGGCATCAGGCTGCTTCCAGTAATCGCGCGGCGCCTGGCCGGCGCCGTTGATGGCGAAGGTATACGTGCCCGGTTTCAAATTGGCCGGCAGCGTCAATTCGATTTTCCCTTCGTTCGCTCCCTTGGCGATGTTGACGAGGCCAAATGTGGCGCCCGTCGGCAGGTCGTAGCCGCTCAGCTGCACCGCGTCGGTCCAATCGGGATGGCGTTCCACTTTGACCACGATGCTCACCTTGTCGCCGGGGTTGGCCGTCGCTTTTTCCGGCGCCGCGCTGAGGGCGAACGGCAACGCCTCGCGGACGGCCAGCACGGTCGTGTCCGACAGGCGCGCGATGCCCGGCGTGTTGACAGTCGGCCAGGTCAGGCCGCCGGAGCGGGCCACGCGCGTGGCGTCGGTGTCATCGAGGCGCGCCTTGCCGATCACGCGAATGGCGGCGTGCGCGAGCGGCGCGTCGGCCTGGGCGTGGAAAACCAGAGGCACCGATGCCTTGCCCGGCCCGATGACCACGGGATCGCAGCTGACGCCCAAAGGCATATCGCTCGCCGCGACAGTGATCGGGCCGTCGAAGTTGTCGATCCTATAAGCCAGGACATCGACGCGCTGCCGTCCGCCGCGGCCGACGGTGGCGGCGTCGGGGTGGACGTCGTGGGCGGGTGCCACCACGAG
>JBBSES010000161.1:0-8740 GCA_038239465.1 Gemmatales bacterium | reverse complement strand
TCACCTCGGGCCGGCAATGGTAGCGCAGCGGCTCCTTGCCCGCCAGGCCACGGCTGACGTGCAACAGCGTCGGCGTTTCGTGGAAGACGCCGCAGTCGTAGCGACGGCTGAATCGACTGGGTACGAACACCGAGCCGACGACGGGAAAGCGGATTTGCCCGCCGTGGTTGTGCCCCGCGAGCATGAGGTCGATGCCGTGTCGCCGCGCCCAGGGCATTTGATCCGGCGAATGACTGAGGCACAGGCGGAAGACGCCGTCGGGACAGCCGGCCAGGTCGGGGGCGGCGCCGAGCCACGGCGCCTCGTTGCCGACGACGACGAGCGGTTGGCCACGCACGTCGATTTGCTCCCACGCATTGCCCGGCACGCGGTAGCCGGCGCGACGCAAGCGGCGGCGTACCAGGTTGGGAAGGTTCCAGCCGTCGTGATTGCCGAGGATGGCGAACCCGGCCACGCGCCAGCGCAGCTTGCCCAGCACCGGCACGATCCAGCGATGATGGCGATGGCTATCCACGATATCGCCCGTGACGGCCACGATGTCCGGCTCGACCTCGGCGCACAGGTCCATGACGCGATCGTAGAAGACGCGATCGGGCGTGCCGCAGAAGTGCAGATCGGTAACGTGCAGGATGCTCAGGCCGTCCCACGCGGGTGGCAGTTGGGGGAGTTGGAAGGTACGCTCCGAGAACTCGACCTGAAACACCTGATTAAGAGGCAGCCGGGCGAGCCAGCGATATTTGCCGCGGCCCACGGGCGGATAGCCGAGTTCGGCAGCGATATCGACGACCCGCGATTGATGGGATAGCGCCGCCTTGGGACGCCGCCGCAGCAGACGGCCCAGCGTGACCAGGGGGAGAACGACGAGGCTCAGAAACCAGCAAACGGCGACGTAGTACGCCAGCGCGGCGCGCCACGGTTGCGGGGAAGCCAGGTCCCAGCGGTCGGCCATTTCCCAACCATATACCCACCACAGGGCGAGCGGGACCAGCAAGCCGGAGGCGTAGACGATAAGACGCAGACATTTGAGCAACAGTCGCGGCAGGAAATGGCCGTAGAGGAAATTCAACGCCGGTGCCAGCAGGACCGCGTTGCCGACGCAGGCGGCCAGGAGGAGGTAGATCGAGACGAGGAGGGATGGCAGGGGAAGCGGGGCGTTGGCACCGTAGAGCATGACGAGCTTCCTCGGGTCAAAGACGGGCCAGATTTCAGGATGTCGGTTATTCGTTAACTACCGGCGATCGCTTACTCATGCGCTTTGCCGGCGTGCGATCAGCGCGCGAACCTCGTCCGCCAGTTCGGTCGGCACGGCGATCATCGTCACCCCATCTCCGGCCAACGCGGCCTCGATTTCGGCTGCCTGTTCGTCCTCGCTCTGCCCCTCGTAGTCGGCGATCACATCTCGAAATCGAGATTCGTCCCACTCGGCCGGATATTGTTGTGGCTCGCTCATCGACCCTCCACGAAGAAATTCTGTTGTGGAAAGTCGTTATACCGATCCGGTAGGCTGCAACGAACTGTCAGGCTGCTCCGAACTGCGTTCGGCAAAGTAAGCCAATTGGCGGCGCGCGGCGTCCAACAATTCCTCGTCCTCGGCGTCCCATGCCCCTTCAATCGATAGGCCGCGAGCGAGCGTGGATAGGTTGGCGATTAGCTGGCCAAAACGCATCTCCGGGCCGGCAGAGCTCAGTTCGGCGAGAGTGGCCAGAAGTTCTTTGCGGGTTTGTGTACTCATGGCATTTGACGCGACCTGTATAGGGAGCGCGGAGCGCGCGAAACGTAAACAATCCTAATTCTTGGCCGCCAACGGCGCCACCGGCACCGGCGCCGGGTCAGGATTATTCCGCAGCGCTTCCAGCAATTGATCGACCCGAAACGGCTTATAGAGCACCGAGCGCAACCCTTCTTGCCGGCATTTGACGATCGAGTGCGTCGGATCGTAGCCGAAGGCGGTCATCAGGACAACGCGGGCTTGTGGCTGGGCCTCGCGGATCTTGGCGAAGGCTTCGTGGCCGGTCACGTCGGGCAGGCGGATGTCTACCAAGACGGCGTCGTAGGTGCTGAGCCGGGCCATCGTCAGCGCTTCCTGGCCGTCGCGCGCCGTCTCGACGATGCAGCCGAACGAGCCGAGCAGACTATGGGCCGAACGGCGCACGCGCTCGTCGGCGTCGGCGACCAGAACGCGCAGCCCCTTGAGGCCGGACGGCGCCGCGGCTTCGCCATTGACGCTCGGCGTCGGCGGCGCCAGGTTCTCGCCCACTTTTTGGATGCGCTGCTTGATGGAGCGGGCGCCGGCCAGGATTTGCCGCAGCTTCTCGGCCATCTCCGGCTCGTGGCCGATGTAGCGGTCGAGTACGGCGGTCGCGGCGGCGAGGATGTCGTCTACCGGCAGGGCCACCTCGCGGCTGATCGCCTCGACTGATTGCGTCGCCGTGCTGCGCTTCTCGGCGGTCAACAATTCCAGCGTGTGCAGGGCGGCGGCCACCTCGCGGCAGAAAATCTCGGCGAATTGCAGGTCTTCCTCGCCGAAAGCGTTCAGCCGCGGGCTTTCGACGTTGAACGTGCCGATGAGGTTGTCTTGCGAAAGCAACGGGACCGTCAGCGAACTGCGCGCGCCGGCGGCCCCTTCGATGTACAGCGGATCGGTGGCGGTGTCGGGACAGACGTAGCTCTTGCCGGTGGCCGCCACGAAGCCGGTGACGCCGTTCCCCTCGGCCTTGGCGTACAGCGCCCGGCCAGCCGCCTCGCTGGTCATGCCCTCTTCGAGCAACGGCTCCAGGCGGTTCGTCTGCCGGTCGAGCAGGCGGATTTCCACCACGTCGTAATGCAGCAGATCGCGCGTGTATTGGCGAATGTTGAGCTTCAACAGTTCGATGCGTTCCTCGACGCTCATCTCCGCCAACTGGTCGGCCGAAAGCGCTGCCAGTTCGCGGCCGGCGTGATGCAGGGCGTCCAGCTTTTGCTGCTGCAAGACGACGGCGGTCACGTCGCGGCACAGGCAAATGAGTTGACTGACCTTGCCGGCGATCTCGCGCACCGGCGTCACGAGCAATTCGAGGTAGCGGTTTTGCCGCGAGTGCAAGCGGGTGAGGACGGCCCGGCCCTCGCCCAGCGCCGTGTGAAACGGCGAATAATCGGGGCCGAGAATTTGCGGCGAACCGAGCGCCTCGTAGAAGCCGAGGCCCCTCACGGGTCCATCGCTCCAGGCCTCGAACATGAGGTTCGCCCAGGTGATGCGCAGTTGCAGATCGACCAGCGCCACCCCTTCGCCGAGCGTTTCCAGAATGCTTTCGGACTGGAAGAGATGGCCGACGCGCTCCCAGACGAGGGGGTCGTGGGTATCGACGTAGACGCCGGTGAAGCGTTCGGAGGGGAGCAGGGAGAAGCCGTGGACGTTATCGGCGCGGACGAGTTCGGCGTCGGGTATGCAGGGCTGAATGAGGTCGCCCGCCGAGCGATCGGCGCCTTCCAGGACCAAGATTCGCGGTCTGTCCGACACCGAGCCTCCCTCCCCGGCGGGGGAGTCCGCGCAGAAGGGCGCTGACACATCGGAATTATAAGGAGGGGGCGCGTGGCCAACAAGACGGGAGAAGGCGATGCCGGCTATCGAGTCCAGCACGGCGAATTCTGAAACGGTGGAAAAGGCGAAGAAGAGGAGGATGTTCCTTTGGGTTCCCCGGCCGAATCGCACCCCCTTGGCGCCGCCGCCAAGGGGGTGTCGCGGGGAGGGTGGCCGTTTAGCGGCAAGGGTCGATTTTTGGCGGCGAGGGTTCGCGCGCGAAAAGAAAGTGACGGAGACATCTCCCTCTCTCTGGCCAGACGCTAACGATCGGTAAATTCCTGAAAAGAGCAAACGAACGAGACAACGTCGGGAACAACAAAGTAGAGACCCTTCACCTGTCTCATGTCATTCCAGTTGATATCATTTGCATCGTTAAGCCACGCCCAGATACTCCCTTTCTGATCTCCCGACAGCTTTAGGCAAAATAAATCGCGGGAGAAATCGGTGTCAGTTCGTTTTTCCGCTTTCGTGGCCGCCCCCAACCCGATGAAACCGAAAGGCAAGCGAAAAGTGAACTGACACCGATTTCTTCTCGGCAATCGGTCGCAAAGGTCGGCCCATGCGGGGGAAAGGTAAACCCAATGAGGCCGAAAGGCAAGAGAAAAATGAACTGACACCGATTTCTCCTCACACCGATTTCCCCTCCGATTTCCCCTCTGAACTGACACCGATTTCCCCTTCAACGTCCATTGACCGAGACCCATTTAGGCAAATGTGATTTTTTATTGACGAAGCGACCGGATTCCGGGCTGAGGGTAATGGGTAACACAGAGTACGCATACCCGGAGGCCGCCAATGTTCAGCTCGCGTTCAACCAATCGTCGCTCAAGCGTGAAGCTCGAAGTGCTTTGTCTGGAAGATCGTACCGTACCCTCCATCCTCGGTACCGCGGACAGCTTCGCGGTCCTTTCCGGTTCCGCCGTTAGCAACACCGGCCCGTCCGTCATCGTTGGCAACGTGGGAGTTTCTCCTGGCTCGGCGATTAGCGGCTTCCCGCCGGCTCTCGTGCTCCCGCCGGCCACGATACATGCGGGGGACGCGGCGGCGCTACAAGCACAAAGCGATCTCACCACCGCGTATAACACCGTCGCCGGCGAGGCTCAAACGGCAACCCTGACCGGCCAAGACCTCGGCGGGCTAACGCTCGTCTCGGGAGTCTACTTTTTTAGCTCATCCGCACAACTGACTGGAACCCTTACCCTCGACGCCCAGGGGAACCCAGACGCGCGCTTTGATTTCCAGATAGGAAGCGCGCTCACGACCGCGAGTAATTCGACCGTTCGCCTCATCAATGGCGCTGACGGCTGCAACGTGTACTGGCAAGTCGGCAGTTCCGCGACTCTCGGTACTGCCACTACCTTTGAAGGGAACATTCTCGCCTTGACGAGCATCACCCTAAATACTGGCGCGAACATCTCGGACGGTCGTGCCTTGGCTCGCAACGGTGCGGTGACGTTGGACACGAACAACATCACGGCTGGGCTGTGCGGCACCCTCTCTGGGGTCGTATTTAACGACCACAATGGCGATGGAGTGCGAGAGGCTGGGGATGAAGGGCTAGCGGCCTGGCACATGCTCGTAAACGGAGTGGACAGCGCGACGACCGACACCAATGGCAACTACACGATCCGAGACCTCGGTCCGGGCAGCTACACGCTTCAGGAGGTGGGACAGACGGGGTGGACGGAAACGCTAGGCCAGCTGGGCTTTACCGTCATACTCAGTAGCGGACAAGACATCAACGGGATTCGTTTCGGCAATCTGCTAAACTCGGGTGGTGGAGGCGATAGCGCCGGAGGAGGTGGCGGCAACGCCGCAGGCGGAAACAGTGGCAACGCCGGAGGTGCTGGTAGTGGAACCCCGAGCATGGTTTGCATACTTCCCTTCGGCCAGGTTAGTTTCACCACGGATCAGCCCAATTCCGTCTCTCCTTCTAACGTGTCAAAGCAGCGGTTTCTTTCAAGCACACAGGGTGACGACATAGACCAAGTGCCAATGCTTCGCCTCATGGATATGTCTACCGGCCAGCCGCGTTCAAGTATCGTGCCCTTTCCCCACTTCCTCGGCCTCGTGCGCGTGGCCATGGCCGACGTGAATGGCGACGGCGTACCAGACGTGATTGCCGCTGCCGGCCCTGGCGGCGGTCCGCAGGTACGCGTCTTCGACGGCTTGACGGGCCAACCGTTCGCTGGCCCCCTCGGTAGCTTCTTCGCCATGCCATCGACATTTACAGGTGGTCTCTTCGTGGCCGCGGGCGACGTGAACAACGATGGCTTCGCCGACATCGTCGTGGGTGCCGATGCCGGGGGCGGCCCCCAGGTATCGGTCTTCAGCGGCAGGGATGGGAGCCTGCTTTATAGCTTTTTCGCCCTATCGCCGACCTTTACGGGCGGCGTTCGTGTCGCGGTGGGCGATACCAACGGCGATGGCTTCGCCGACATCGTTATCGGCGCCGGCGCGGGGGCTGGTCCACAGGTAACGATCTACAGCGGCCGAGACTTGGCGATGTTGCGAAGTTTTTTCGCGTTCGACTCCCGGTTCCGCGGCGGCGTCTACGTGGCGGCCGGCGACGTGGACGGCGACGGCCGAGCGGACGTGGTAGCCGGTGCGGGCGCAGGCGGTAGCCCTCAAGTCACCACGTTTCGTGGCATCGACGGCAGCCAGGCTTCCAGCTTCTTCGCCTTCTCGCCGTCCTTCACCGGCGGTGTCCGCGTGGCAGCCAGCGACCTCAACGGCGACGGTCGCGCCGACTACCTTCTGGTCGCCGACAACAATTCATCGACGGTTCGCACCCTGGACGGCGTAACCTTGGCGGACCTGGATAACTTCTTCGGCCAACAGCAGCCTGCTTCTCCCGGCGACATGTTCATTGGCGGTCGCACACGGTAAACTCGGCGCCGGGCGAAAAATCGGTGTCAGTTCATTTTTCCGCTTTTCTCGGCCGCCCCCGCGGCCGCGCGGGACGCAACTTGAGTTGCTCGGCCATTCTCTCCGTCCACGCCGCCGAGCCGAAGGGTCGGCCATTCGCCACCGAGCGCCGCACGGCCGCCACCTCCGCCTCCGTCAACGGCGTGTGCAGCCATTGCCGCCCGTATTGACGCTGCCGCTCGGGGCCGCCACGAATGGGCAGGGGCACCGGCGCCTCGCTCACCAATGGATGGGGGTGGCCCAGGCCGTGGACGCCGTAGCTCGACCAAGGGTATGCCGCCAGATCATCGACCAGGCCCGCCCTCAACGGGTTGGCCTCGATATAGCGCATGACCACCAAAAAATGCTCGTCGGCCTCAATGACGGGACTCTTGAATCTCCCCTGCCATACGTGGCCGACCGCGCGATGCCGGCGATGAAACCGCCACGTGTGGGTCGGCCCATGCGGGGGAAGGTAAACCCGATGAGGCCGAGAGGCAAGCGAAAAATGAACTGACACCGATTTCCGGGGGTGGCAGGCCGCCAAGCGCATTGGTTGGCGGGGTGCGGGGCCACGCCGCTAGCGATGGGACGAAGGTTTTGACCAGAATCGGCGGCGAGCCGTGTCGGATGCCGACCGCCGAGCTTTCCGCTGCCTATCCCGTGTCAATCACCGCGCGGCGCGGATTTTCGGTTGACAACCGTTCGCGCTTTAATTACTATGGCGACCGAAGGGAAGGGAAATTCTAGGTCTGGACGATATCTTTCAGCCTCTTCCTTTCCCCGTGGGCTTCCCCAGTGAGGATGCCGTCGTGACATGCCCCTTGCAACGTCCTCGGACTATTTAACACGATAGGGCAATCTTTTCCCGCGGGAAAAGCTTGCCTTTTTTTGTCGGCTGGCCTGCCAGCCTCGGCCTCGTCGGTGGGGCGATCGTTCCAGTCTATCTCCTGCCTTGGCCTCGTCTCCTCACGGGCTTCTTCCGCCCGTCGGGATTGATGCCTATCAACTCCACGGAATGGATGCCGGGAGCCGGGAACATTTCATACAGGGATGTCCGTCGCGGCGCTCTATTCAACACCTGTCGCGTGCAGGTGCCAGCGGAGTCGTGTATGAACGTTGACCAACTGCGGGACTGTTCGAAAAAAGAGCTTATCGACATGGCCCGCGCGCAAAGCGTCGCCGGTTGGCACGCCATGCGAAAGGAAGACCTGATCGCTGCCCTCGCCCCCAAGAAAAAGTCGCGCGCCGCCGCCCCCGTCGCCGTTGCGGCCGCCACCAAACCCGCCCGCCCTCGGCCGCAAACCGCCGCCGCCCGCAACACTTCCGGCGGCTCTTCGGCCGAGGAGCAGGTCGAACGCAGCAAGTACGACGTCGGTGTCCCCACCAAAGACCTTTCCGCCAAGGTGCCGAAGCACCTGCCGGCGGGCTATGGCAAGGACCGCATCGTCGTCATGGTCCGCGATCCCTATTGGCTGCACACCTATTGGGAACTGACGCGCAACGCCATCGCCCGCGCCGAAGCCGCCCTCGGCCAGGAATGGCACGGCGCCAAACCCATCCTCCGCGTCCTCGATGTCAGCAGCCACGACACGACCAGCACTTCCGAGTCGATCGTCCGCGACATCGACATCCACGGCGGCTGCAATAACTGGTACATCGACGTCAGCAACCCGCCGCGTTCCTTCCGCGTGGACATCGGCTACCTGTCGCCGCGCGGCCGTTTCTTCGTCCTGGCCCGCTCCAACGTCGTTAGCACGCCGCGCGCCAACGTGACGGACATCATCGACGAAAACTGGACCGACATCGATTCGAAGTCGGCCGACCGCATCTACGCCATGTCCGGCGGCTTCGACCCGACCGCCAGCAGCCTGGAACTCAAACAGCTGTTCGAGGAACGCCTGCGCCGGCCGCTCGGCTCGCCCGCCGTCACCAGCTTCGGCTCCGGCGCCTATCCGCCCGGCAAGATGCGCAAGTTCTGGTTCCAACTCGACGCCGAACTCATCGTCTACGGAGCGACCGAGCCGAGCGCCCGCGTCACGCTCCAGGGCGAACCCGTCAAGCTCCGTCCCGACGGCACCTTCACGATGCGCTTCAGCCTGCCGGACAGCCGGCAGATCATCCCCGCCGTCGCCGCCTCCGCCGACGGCGTCGAGGAACGCACGATCGTCCTCGCCGTCGAACGCAATACCACGCACCTCGAACCGTTGAGTCACGACGGCAACGAGTGATTATTGGTTTCCGCGACGTGGCGAGCGGGGTCGCGTAAGCGCC
>JBBSES010000160.1:0-8751 GCA_038239465.1 Gemmatales bacterium | reverse complement strand
CCCACCCCATCGCGGGCGCGGGCCGGCGGGCCCACCCCCTGTGATTTCCCCCAACCCCCGGCGCGCAGCCCCCCCCCCCCCTCGCCAAACTTCCTCACATTCAGGGCACCTCCCCATGAGCAAATTATCGGGCAAAATCGCCGTCATCACCGGGGGCGGCAGCGGCATCGGCCTCGCGGTCGCGGAGTCGTTCCTCAAGGAAGGGGCATCCGTCGCCATCAGCGGCCGCGACGGCGCCAAGCTCCAGCGCGCCGCCGAGCAGCTGAACGCCGGGACACGGCTCATTCACCACCCCGCCGATGTGGCCGATCCGGCGCAGGTGGCGGCGCTGGTCGAAAAAGTCACGAAGCACTTTGGCCGGATCGACGTGCTGGTCAACAACGCCGGCCTTAATTTCAAGAAGCGCGGCTTCCGGGAACTGACGCCGGAATCGTGGCAACTCATGATGCGCACCAACCTCGACGGCGTCTTCTACTGCATCCAGGCCGTGCTGCCGCAAATGCTCGAACGCAAGGACGGGTATATCGTCAACATTAGCTCGGTGGCGGGCAAACGCTCCAATCCACTGGGCGGCGCCGCCTACAACGCCTCGAAGTTCGGCGTCACGGCGTTGGGCCTGTGCCTGGGCGCCGAGGAGAAGGACAGCGGCGTGCGCGTCAGCAACATCTATCCTGGCGAAGTAGACACGCCGATTTTGGCGCATCGGCCGGCGCCACTGAGCGAGCAGCATCGGCAGACGATCTTGCAGCCGGAAGACGTGGCCGCCGCCGTGCTGTTCGTGACGACGTTGCCGCCGCGCGTGTCGATCCCGGAGTTGATTATCAAGCCGACGGCGCAGGTGTATATTTAGGCGCGAAACGTAAACAAGAGGGGTTTACGACTTGCGGTAGAGGCGTCCGGTATCGACTTGCGTGAAGCCGACGCTGCCGAAGAGCGCCGCCGACCCCTGGCTTTGGTCCAGGGTATGCACCTCGGCGAGGCCGAAGTACTGGTCTTGCAGATAGCGCAGCACTTGCGCGAGGAGGAATTTGCCCAGCCCCTGGCGGCGCATTTCGTCGCGCACCGTCACGTCGAGGATGCCGACGGTCGGCTGATTCCACGTCGAGCTGAAGACTTCCATTTCCCAGGCGGTGGCGCGGGCCACTTGCTTGCCGGTCAGCTTTTCTTCGAGGCGGAATTCGACCGGCTCGATGAGGCCGAGGACGCACTCCTGCCACCAGCTGCCGACGGCGATGCGCGGCAGGATGCGCACGTCGAAGCGGCGGCGCAGGTTGGCGAACCGGCCATCGGCGATGTTGACGGGTTGTTCGAGCGTGCGCTGAAACACCAGGACGGTATCCCAGGGTTTGTAGCCGTTCGCTTCGAGGAAGCCGGACGCCCCGTTGTCGCTGGCGAGGATGCCGGGCAGGTCGGCGCCGCCGTAGAGGCCGAAGTAGAACGGCGTCAACGGCCGCATCATGCCGGCGTGCAGGTTCTGGGCGCCGCGCTCTTTCAGGTAGGCTTCGGCGCGGTTCAAGAGTTCGGTGCCGACGCCGTGGTGGCGATGCGAACCACGCACCGCCAGGGCGCAAATGGTGCCGGTACTTTTGGAAACCAGGGTTTCGCGCTGGTTGGGGCCGAAAGCGGCATGGACGAAGCCGACCGCCTTGCCCTCTTCGTCGGCGACGATAAGGCCCGCGGGATCGAAGTACGGCTTGGCGAAGACGTGGCGCTCCAGAAGGCTAGCGTGGCGCAGTTTGGCGGCGCCGCGGCCGGTGAAACTGTCGTTCCAGATTTCGACCAGGCTGGGCGGATCGGTGTTCCGAAACGAGCGGTACTGAACCACGAGGTAAGACCCTTCTTGGCCGCCGATGGCAGACCGGCCGCGAACGCATTCCACTGGCCGCAAGACCTTCCGCACCATTATAGAACGGAGCGGGACGGACGCAAGTTAATGCGAGTGGACGGTGGGCGCGTCCGTTTGTATTTTCCGTTCACCGTCCACCGTCCACCGTCCACCATTCTCATCACCGCTTCAGCAACGACAGTGCCTGCTCCGCCACTTCGAACGCCGCGCGGGGCCGGCCCAGCTTGCGCGCGTTGGCCTTCAATTGCACGAGGCGTTCGGGCTGCTCGAACAGCGGGCCGACCTTGTGCGTCAACGTCGCCAGGTTGTTTACCTTGATGGCGGCGCCGTTTTCGAGGAGGAAGTCGCTGTTGCGGCTTTCCTGACCCGGCGTGGGATTGACGATGACCATCGCCAGGCCGCGCGCTAGTGCTTCGGACGTGGTCAAGCCGCCCGGCTTGGAAACCACGAGGTCGGCCGCCGCCATGAGTTCGTCGATCTGATCGGTGAAGCCGAGGATCTTGGCGCGGTGGCGCGTGGGCACGCGAATCGCCTGCAGCTGGGCCTTCGCCTTCTCGTTGCGGCCGGCGACGACGACCACTTCCAGGCCCGGCTTTAAGTCGAGCAGGGCGCGATACAGCTGCTCGATGGGGCCGACGCCGAAACCGCCCGCCATTTGCAGGACGATGGGCCGGTCGCCCTTCAACCCTTGACGACGCACGCAGGCCGTGCGGTCTTTCGTCTCGGAGAAAACCGGGTGGATGGGGATGCCGGTGGCCCGCGTCGCTTCTTCGGGTACGCCCCACGATTGCAGGTAAAGCGCCCCTTCCTCGGTGGCGGTGAAGTAGCGCTCGCACGGCTGATTGACCCACAAGCGATGCGTCTCGAAGTCGGTCGTCACCGTCGCTTGCGGCACGTCGAGTTTGCGGCTCTTGCGCAGGGCCGCCACGATCTCCGCCGGCAGGAAATGCGTGTTGACGATCAAATCGTATTTCTCCGCGCGCAGCAGGCGCGTGAACGAGGTCAGATTGAGCCGTTCGACCAGAAGGCGCAGGCGGTCGCCGCTCTTGCGGCCGGTGCGGTGGGGCCGGTCGAGGATATCGTAGAAATAGCCGAAGACGTGCGGCGCCTTGTTGACGAGATCGAGATAGGCCTTGCCGTAGAGCCGCCGAAACGCGGCGTTGGTCAGCGTGAGAACGTCGAGGTTCTTCACCGTGGCGTCGGGAGCGACCTGGCGCAGCGCCAGTTCGACGGCCTGGGCGGCGCGCACGTGGCCCGCGCCAACGGCCGCCGATAGCACCAGGATTCGCATGGCCGGCTCTCCCTCGCACGATGTCACGCCAGAGGGAACAAAGAACACAAACGCGGCCGCGACGAAAGAGAAAATCGAGCGAAGACGCCGGTCGCTTTCGCGGCATTCTTCCGTGTGGTCCGTGCCCGAGCGCGGTATCTTCCGTATCTATGAACTCGTGCTTGAGGTTTCGCGCCCGCGGTGCCCTGGAGAGAGGACATGCCTGTCATGGTCGATGTGCGCAAGTTGCCTGTGTCTGGCCTGATCCCGCCGCAGGTGGGCGAGGCGATCATCCGCGGCACGTTTCCCGCGCTGTCGGCGACGCCCGCCGTCGCCACGGTCGGCCGTCAACTGATCGCTTCGGTGATCGGCGCCCCGCTCGGCGTGGCGTTGATGCTGCCGGTCTATTTCATGAAGGTCATGCCCTTCCTGGCCACGCGCTACACGTTGACCAACCGCCGTCTGATGATTCAGCGCGGTTTGAAGCCGGTGCCGACGCGCGAGGTGGCGCTCACCGACATTGAGGAAGTGCGCGTCAAGAAAGACGGCAACAGCGAGTTCTTCCGCTCCGGCGATCTGGAGATCATGAGCAAGGGCCAGGTGGCGCTGACGCTGCCCGGCGTCCCGGAACCGGAGGCGTTCCGGCACGCGATCGTCAACGCCTGCATGGCGTGGGTGCCGGGCCGCGCCCACGAATGGCTGCGTTTCGTGCCGGCCAAGGCTGAGGAGCCGAAGAAGGCGTGACGAGAGCGTTTTTTCGCGCTATATCCACGCGGATAGGAAGGGGGGATGATCCCCACAGGCGTCATCGAGCGAGGGCCGTTTTTAGTCCCGTTGAAACTCGTTTCGGCCTTAAGTCAATTCGTATGGGGCTGACGCCCCCGCTCGCCAATCGTCTCGGCCAAACTCCGTGGGCGGAATGTCTATCCCTTTGGACGAAAATGGTCTATAATTTTTGCGAGACCCTCGTCCCAGGTCCGAAGTTCGACATGGAAGGCCCGTTTCCCTACTTTCGACCGAAGATGTCGGACGCTCGACCTGGGACCCATCACGCTTCAAGAGGACGAGCCTGGCCATGGCGATGGTCTGCCCCCGCTGCAGAAATTCGTTCAACGACCGGATGCTCTGCCCCACTTGCAACGTCCGCCTCGTGCCGTCCGGTTCGTCCACGTACGAACTCGGCCCGTCCGCCGCGCCGGCCGAGCCGCCGCGCTGGCAGCAAACGTACCTGGGCCGTGGGCTGGTCGGCCTCATGGTCGCCCAGGGTATGTACTACGGCCTCTGGCAGCTGTGTACCGCCGTCGTCGTCGCCTCCACCGAAGACGTCAACCGTCTCGAATGGGGCCGCACCACGCAGGGCTGGCTCCTGCTGGTCGTCCTCCAGGGGGTCAGCCTCATCGTCGCCGGCGGCCTGGCCGGCGCGGGGCAACGTCACGGCATCGCCATCGGCCTGGGGATCGGCTTCGTCAATTCCCTGCTCTGGATCATCATGCAATCGACCATCGGCCAGATGGTCTACGCCGAGGAAGTGTACGGCCAACCTCTCTTTCAAGTCATTTGCGGCGGTCTGGGCGGCTATCTCGGCTCCACCATTTGGAAGCCAATGATCACGCTCGGCCGCCGTCCTCGCTCGATAGCGGCGATCCCCAACCACCAACCCACGCCCCACCGCATGCGCTTGCTCAACGCCTTCAAGGGGCCGGTGGCCTGGTTTCGCGTCTGCCTGGGCGTCTTGACGGGCATCGCCGGCAGCGTCTGGGCCAACTTGATCCTCATCTACATCGTCAGCGGCAGCAAGGGGTTGATGACGGTACAGAGTACGCGCCAGGCACTGTTCGTCACCTGGGAAATCTCCGTGCTGCTCATGCTTCTCGCCGGCGCCGTGGCCGGCGCTAATTGCCGCAACGGCGCCAAGCAAGGCTTGGTGGTCGGGCTGATTTGCTGCTTCCTCCTGATCATGGTGTACGTCCAGGGCGGCCTGGAAATCATCCCGCAAAATCTGCTGTTCCAGGCGCCGTCGCTGCTCCATCTGAACCTGGGACTGCCCGGCGCCACGGCCACGGTTATCTTCACCTTCCTGAGCGTTTTCCCCCTGGCCATCCTGGGCGGTTGGTTCGGCGGCGAACTGTTGCCGCCTCTGCTGCACCGTCCCGGCGGCTCGCGCTGGACCACGCCCATAGGCGTGTAGGGTGCGGAGATCGCAGCTGAATTCCTCACGTTCCGCACCCAGAAAACAAGGTTGGGCTTGCCCAAAGCGCCCTGATTCATCTTTTTGGCAAACTGGGTAAGAGTGGCATTGAGTTGACAGCGGTGACATGGCCCTGTCACTGGCTGCCGACAGGCCAAAATCCTCAAAAACCTCTGTGTTCCCGAAAACCGCCCGAGTCCGGCACCGACCGGCGCGCCTACGGAAGAAATTCGAGAACCTGGGCATCGTCATCATCCACGACGGCAGTGGCAGCCATCGCCGCATCGGCCAACTCTCGAACATCCAGCGTGACATTCTCAAACTCCTCGACCTCCCCGACACGGCCCAAAAAACCTTCAAACGGAGGTGCGGAATGTGAGGAATTCGGCTACGTGCATTATCTCCCGTGCCTCCCACCTCGGCGCTCTACGTCTCCACGCTCGCCGGGACTGAGCAAGTAAGTTGTGTCCGGCCGGTCGCCAGCGGCGGCGCGCGGAAACGCCGGGGCCAGCGACCGCGAACGCTGCCCCCGGCGTCATTCTATAAGCTACATCGACTTACAGGCCGCCGCGAACGGGGTTGTCCTTGGCGCTGCTCAACTCCCGCTTGTAGAGCGGCAGATGGCGGTAGTAGACTTCCAGCGTCAGCAGGCACAGCGAGGTGTAGCCGAGGCGTCCCAACTGGCTGCCGAAGGGATCGCCTTCCATGAACCAGCTGCCCTTTTGGTCGCGGCGGCCTTCGGTGGCGCCCATGTCCTGGGTGCCGACCAGGAGGGGACGCATGCGGTTGTTCCACTGATCCCAAGAATCCTGCTGCGTGGATGCCATATGATGCATGACCTGGGTGGCGTAGTAGAAGTAATAAATGTCGCGCGGCGTCGGGCCGGGCGGCACTTTCTTTAAGACTTCGACGCCCTTGACCAGGCCGGGGTCGCGCGGGCCGACGCCCTGGTACTGGCGGCAGAGGAGGCCGACGGCGGTGAGGCGGTAGTTGACGTTGTCCTGCTTGCCGGTGTAGCCGTAGGTGCCTTTGTCGTCGCTGGCGCAGTGGTCGAGGAATTTGTTGACGCCGGCCAGGGTCGCTTGCGGGACGGCGAGGCCCGCCATCTGGCCGCTCTTGAGGGCCTGGACGTGCCAGCCGGTGACGGAAAGGTCGCCAGCCTGCTTGGGACCGTAGCGGAAGCCGCCGCCGCCGGCGCCATCCTGCCAATCGACCACTTTATTGATGGCGCGTTGGGCGTAGGGACGCAGGTTGGGGTCGGCCGACATGCCGTAGGCTTCGCACAGGCAGATGGCGGCGATCGGGTGGGCGTAGCCGCCGCCGAGGGCGCCGTCGGGACCCATGCGCTTGCACAACCAGGCGAGAGCGTTCTCGACGCGCTTGGCGTGGACGTTATTCTTGCTGGAGCCTTTGTGGATTTCACCGGCGGCGAGGAAGGGGAGGAGGCCGAGGCCGGTGCCCGCCACGTCGTCGGTCATGCCGGGGTTGCCGCAGTTGGTCTTGCCGTGGATGTGGAAGTCGTGCAGACCCCAGTGGCCGTCCGCGGCTTGATGCTTCGCCAGCCAGCCGATGCCGCGGGCGACGCAGGCTTCGGATTCGGTGTTGCCGCCGCCTTCCTTAAGCATCTTCTCGCGGGTGGCGCCGCTGCGCCCGGCCGTGCCGCCGGGGATGAGGCGCGTGCCGCCGAGACCGCCCGCGAAGCCGACGTTGCTGCCGACGCCGGGCGTCTGCGAATCGAGGCCGCCGCCTTGACCACCGCCGAAGCCGGGGGGCGGGGCAACGGTGGCGGGGGGAGCGTCGGTCTTCAGATCCGCGATGCCGACATTTTCGTTCGGGTTGACGGGACCGGGCACGCTGACGTCGGCGATGCGGTCCACGTTGTAGTTGGTCGGCAAGTCGGGGTCGTTGCCGATTTCCTCGTTGGTGAGGTTCTTGTCCTTGTAGTCTTCCTCGATCTTGTTCTCGACGACGGCCACCTCGGTGGCGACCGGTGAGGCGTTCGAAGTGAGGGTGACGAGCAAGAACAACATGCCCAGGACGACGTGAATGACGCCGCTGATGATCCAGGCGGGCAGCAGCCGGCGGAGGTCCATGCCGCCGCCTTCGTCGTTGGCGTGCAGCGAGCCGCGGATGACCGCGGGCGCGACGGGTTGTGAGTTGGCGCCTCGAGACATGGTAATCGTTCCCCCCGTGCAAGGTGCGATGAAAGATTGCGAGTCGAACCGATGCGGTGTGTTGCCCCGTCCCTGTAAGTCCGATCGCTCGGCCGGGCGATTTATTGTTCCGAGCGTGCCCAATTTTCGAAATCCATCCGCCGACCCCTTTTCAGGCCATCGGCTCAGGCGCGGGAAAGTGGTGCGATGGCTCGTCCGGCTTCGGCGCGGCCGGCGGTTCCGTCGGCTGGATGAATTCGAGCGTCCGCGTCTGGTTCAGGCGGTAGCGCGTCGCCTGGTCGCCGCGGCGGAACAGCCAATTCAGGCCAACCACGAGCGCGATAAGCGCCACGATGCTGCCCGCTCCCAGGTAGAGGAAACTCTGCGATATGCTGCCCGATCCCACTTCCTCCGGACCGACGGCGGCGACGCTTAGGGTGCGGCCGATGAACAGCGGGGCGGCGTGTTTCTTGCCGTCCTCCCCTTCAAAGGCATATTGCTTGAAGAAATAGGCGTCGAGCGACACATCCACCGACGAACCGAGTTTCCCTTCCGCCTCCAGGCCCGCCGGGATTTCGGACAGCACGACGACGTGCAGTTTAGCCGGCTCGCCGACGAAGATGAAGGCTTCGTAGATGTAGCGAATGCCGTCGCGCCAGGACAACTGAGGGGCGTCGTAGCGCGTCAGGCTTTTGAGTTTGCCGTCAAGATGGCGGACGGCGCCGCGGTATTTTTGCGGCTCTTCCTTCAAATGGGTGTAGGTCAAGTCTTTGCGGACGGCCTTCGCCAGCGCGGAAGCGGGGACGCGCTTGGCGTGCAAAAGAACGTAGCGATAGGCTTGCGCTTCCATCGGATTGGGGCGACGAAAATCGCGGAATTGCTCGATGCCGGGAAGTTCTTCTGGGTCGATGTAAGGGTCGTAAGCGGGGCGGGCGTCCCAGACGTTGAAGTGAACGCCGCCGACGACGAGGGCCGCGGCCGATAAGCCGTTTCCAGTTCCGGCCACCTGAGCGGCGCCGGCGACGCCGCGAATGGCCGGCTCGACCGGGTTGAGTGGCGCGGGAGGCACGATTTCATCCGGCGGCGGCGGTGGGGGCGGCGCAATCTTGGCGGGCTGCGTCTTCGGGGCGGGGGGCTGGGCAGACAGAGCGCTAACGGCTAACACCAAGAGGGCGACCACGGCGAGGAATGACCCGGCGACGCGCCAGGTTTTTTCGTCCCGATGTCCAGCGACTCCGCCGATCCAGACCATCGCGTGTCTCCGCGAATTCGAATATGACCTGGCGAGCGGGGT
>JBBSES010000159.1:0-8810 GCA_038239465.1 Gemmatales bacterium | reverse complement strand
GTACCGATGTACAAGGTGGCTATCCATCCGCCCGGCACCAAGTTCGCGCCCAACGGTCTTCCCGTCATCCCCCTCTACTATCGCAACGACGACGGCGGTCCCGGTTATGGCAAGGACTCGCGGCTGTTCTTCGACCCGCCCGCCGACGGCGATTATCAGGTGCGTATCGCCGACGCCCGTGGCCAGGCGAGCAACGGCCACATCTATCGGCTCACCGTCCGTGCGCCTCGGCCCAGCTATCAGATACGCTTCAATCCGACGACGCCAACCGTGGCCAAGGGGAGCGCCGTGCCCCTCAGCGTCACCGCCGAGCGCTTCGACGGCTTTGACGACGCCATCGCCATCAAACTCGACAACCTGCCCGCCGGCTTCAGCGCCCCGGAGACCAGCATCCCCGCGGGCGAGACGACGACCGCCTTCGCCCTTTGGGCCGACGCCGACGCCGGCAAACCGATGGGAAAGCCGTTGAAGCTCGTCGCCCGCGCGAGTATCGACGGCAAGGAAGTGACGCACGAAGCCGGCGGCGGCCTGCCCCAGCTGATCGAACCGGGCGATCTGCTGACGACGACCGAGCAATCGGAAGTGACCGTGCAGCCGGGCCAGGAGACGCGCCTGACGGTGAAGATCGAACGGCGCCACGGCTTCGCCGGCCGGGTGCCCCTGGAAGTGCGCGGCCTGCCCCACGGCGTCCGCGTGCTGGACGTCGGCTTGAACGGCATTCTGGTCACGCCTGACGCCAGTAGCCGTACCATCGTCATCTACGCCGAACCGTGGGTACGGCCGACGACGCATCCCTTCGTGGTGCTGGCGCGGCGCGAAGGGAAGAATACGGAACACGCGGCGCGGTCGGTGTTGCTCACGGTAGCGGGGGAGAAGAAGTGAGTGAGTAACAAGGAAGCGGAAGTGAAGGGGGAAGCCGTATGAGGCTTACCGATGTTACCCACGGTCAGCTGCGCTCACTCGGCTTTTCCTATCGGCCGGCCCGCCAGAATCCGCCAGGGCACATTTACGAGCACGAGACGGGCGCAATCGTCATGCTGCCCGCGTTCGCCGAGAGCGATTGCATCTACGAGTATCAGCTAGTAGTCGTGCGGACGGAATTGGATAACTTCGGCCTTGCCGATCCATCCGTGTTCGCCGCCAAGTTGCAAAACGCGGGGTAATCGCGGCTCCGCGTTCTAATGTGTCGATCCCACCACCGGCAGCCCCATCGCCCGAAAGAGGGCCGCGTCGTCGCTGGCCTCGGGGTTCGGCGCTGTCAGCAATTTATCGCCGAAGAAGATGGAATTGGCCCCGGCCAGGAAGCAGAGCACTTGCAGTTCGCGGCCCATGCGGTCGCGGCCGGCGCTCAGGCGCACCCGCGCCGCCGGAAACGCCAGCCGCGTCGTGGCGATAAGGCGCACGAGCTGAATGCCATCCACCGGCGGCGCTTGCTCCAGGGGCGTGCCCGCGATCGGCACCAGGCAATTGATCGGAATGCTCTCCGGCGGCGGGTCGAGGGCCGCCAGTTCCGCCAGGAGCATGAGGCGGTCTTCCTCGGTTTCGTTCATGCCGAGAATGCCGCCGCAGCAGAGCGAGATGCCGGCGCGCTGCACGGCGTGAAGCGTTTCCAGACGGTCGTCGTAAGTGCGCGTGGTGATGACGTGGCCGTAATGCCGGCGCGACGTGTCGAGGTTGTGGTTGTAGGCGGTCAGTCCCGCGTCCGCCAACCGCCGCGCCTGGTCGTCGGAGATCATGCCGAGAGTGACGCACGCTTCCATGCCCAGGTCGCGGACGGCGCGGACCATGTCGAGGACGCGGTCGAATTGCGGTCCCTCTTTCGGCCCGCGCCAGGCGGCGCCCATGCAGAAGCGCGTCGCCCCCAATTTCTGGGCCTGCCGCGCCTTGTCGCGTACCTCATCGAGGCTCAAGAGCGGCGTCGGCGCAACGTCCGTGGGAAAACGAGCGCTCTGCGAACAGTATCCGCAATCCTCGGGACAGCCGCCCGTCTTGATGCTCAGCAGGGCACAGCGCTGGATGTCGGCCGCGTCGTGGTGCCGGCGGTGGACGTCCATGGCGCGGAACATCAGTTCGTGCAGCGGAAGATGATAGACGGCCTGCAAGTCGGCGAGCGTTTTCATGGATGGCCTGTCGTTCGAGGTCGGGCGTCCGTCAGCGGGGCATGATACGGCGGCGACGGACGCGAGGCCAGCCCGTTCGAGGGGGCTAAGCGCGGACGGCCGCGATCTCGGCTTCCATCTCTTTGCGGAATTGGCGCCATTCGTCTTCCAAACGGTCCAGGCGCTCGCGCGGCGTATCGCCCTGTCCATTGAGTTCGAGCAAGGCGAGGGCCGCTCGATGACGCGCGACAAGGGTGTATTGTTCTTGCCGCACCGTGGCTACGCGCCGTTCGAGGATGCGGAGCGAACGGCGGACCAGGGCCAGCGACTCATCGAGGTCTTCCGTGGGGACATCGGGCCGAGCGCGGGCCAGGCGGCGCTCGGCCGCAATGGCGAGGGCCACTGAGCGGCGCGCTTTCGCGAGGACCGTTTCCATGTCGGCCAGGAGGAGGTCGAGCCGCGCTTCGGCGTTGATGGGCGCGGCGGCGAGCAGGTTCGAGAGGCGGTTGAACAGGTTCATGAGATGGCCTCGGCGAGATGGTGGTACGGCGACGGGGCAGTAACCGCGAAGGGGACGGGGGATTAACCAGGGGAGGAGAACGCTTCTTTGAAGCGTCGCTAACCGTCGAGAATATTCTTTATGCCGGTTAATGCGCGAACGCCCCTGCGGTTTGCCTCTCGGAATCGCCGACACCATCTTGTTCCGAGGAGTCGAACCATGTTCCGCGAACGACTGCGCGATGGCCTATCGCACATTGGCCAGGCGCTGCGCGAACCGGAGGCCTTCGCCCTACGCTGGCACACCGAAGGCACGCCCTATCGTTGGTGGGTGTTCGCCGCGCTATCTCTCACGGCCATCGTCGGCACGACCACCTATGGCATGACGATGGGCATGTTGGGCGATACGCAACGGATGCTGCTGTGCGGCCTGTACTGCACGGCCGCGGCGGGCATCGCCTGGAGCTTACCCCTGCCCGCGCTCTACATCCTCAACAGCCTCAGCGGCTCGAAACTGCGGGCGAGTACCACGTTCCTGGCGGCCCTCGTCACGACCAGCTGGGGCGGCCTAGCCATGATCGCGGCCATCCCCTTGAACTGGTTCTTCACCGTCGCCTTGCCCTATCCGCTGGTGGTTCTCGCGGTCAACCTGGCCATCTTCGCGGCCGTCGGCATCGCCATGACCGACGTCTTTTGCCGCGTCATGGAAACGCTGGAGCCGAACCGTGGCCGTGCCCCCGCCCTGTGGCTGCTGCTCATCGGCGCCATCGGCGGCGAACTGTTCTTCGCGTTCGGCCTGTTCGATTTCTTCACTCGGTATTAAGAGGAGAAGCGCGCGATGAATGCCAAATTGATCTCGGAAGTCTACGGCCGTGGTCCCATGTTCGCCGTCGAGGAACCGGGCGAAATCCTGGACGCCATCCCCGTCGAGGCGCCGCAGCCGGCCATCGACGACAACTCGCTGCTCGGCTTGACGGAACTGCTCCTGAAGCATCCGGCGCGCGTGGACCAGCTGGCCCGCGACGAGGCGCGACAAGCGGATATGTTGCCGCGTCTGCTTGCCATCGTCCTCGTCAGCTTCAGCATGTTCTCCCTGGCCCTGGTGCTGTTGCTCGACAACGCCGCCCCGAACGCGCTGCCATCCGTCATCCGAAGCAACTGGACCGGCGGCTGGCGGCCGGCGGTCAGCCTGTGGGCGGCCTACACCATCGGCATGGTAGCGGCCAGCGGCATCTGTTTGCCGAGCTTCTACTTCTTCGGCCTGCTCGTCGGGGTAAAAATCTCGCTGCTGCAGGTGACGGGCCACATCATGAAGGGCAAGGCATCGACGGCCGTCATGCTCCTGGGCATCCTGCCGATCTACGTCGCGGTGGTGCTGGGCATGATCGTCTTCCACGCGCCAAACGACATCCTGCACAACTGGCTCTGTGTCGGGCTGGCGTTGCCCTTCCTCGCCGGCTTCTGGGGCGCCTGGGCCATCTATCGCGGCTTCCTCGACATGGCCGACACCCTGCCCGCCTGTCGCCGCGAGCGGCGCACCTGTTTCCTGCGGCGGCTGACGGTCGCCTGGGGCGCGATGTACTGCGCGGTGACGCCCGTCATGATCTACACGCTATGGAACTATTTCGCCGGACGCCTGGCGTAAACGAGGGCCGCGATCATGGACATGCTCGGACAGACCTTGCTGATGTACTTCATCGTGGGCATCGCCGTCGCGGTGGCGGTCTACCTCGCGGACGCGGCCAAGAGCGGCGCGGAACGCGGCTTTCGCGTGGCGACGGCGATACCGTTCTGGCCTCTCTATTTGCCGCTGTTGCTGACGCGCGCCCAGCCCGCCGTCGAGGAACGAGCGCCGCCCGCGCCCCGCGCCGACGAGATGACGGCGGCCATCGCGCAAGTCGATGCCGAACTCGACGCGGCGCTGGGCAGCCTCGACGGTTGGGCCGAAGACGTGCTGGCCCGCGAAAAAGGCCGCATTCGGGAACTGCGCGCCGCCTGGACGGCGCAGGCCGAGCGCGTCCGCGAGATGGATCGCTTGCTGGCCCAGCCCGAGGGATCGGGTTCGCTCCCGTCAGCGTTGACGGCTGACGCCAGTGAACGGCTGCGGCACAGTCAGCGGGCACGGCAACAAAATCTGGAACGGCTACGGCGCGTTCGCCAGCGCGCCTACGACGACCTGATGAGCATGTTGGCCTGGGTCCGAGAATTGGTGTCGATGATCCACCTGGCGAAGTTCACCGGAGCGCCGGCATCGCGGGCCGAGGAGTTAGTAGCGCAGATCGCGGCGGCGGTGGAGGGATTGTCGAACGTGGTCGGCGTGGATGAGGTGGAAAAGCCGGTATCGTGTGGGTGAAAGAGACAAAGAGCAGTCATGTGGTCAGATCGAACATCAATTGCCAAATGCGCGGACAACCCCTTCGGGGTAAACACACAAAGTCACATCATCCGCGCAGTTGGCAATAACTCGTTCCCCGGCGCCGGAGCCGGGGGAAGAGAGCCAAAGCGCGTTCCTCTCACTTCCACCGAATCACGCTCGGCCAATTCGAGAAATCGTCGTCCCAGACGCGGAAGCCGGGCCGCGCTTCGAGGCGCATCCAGCCCTCTTTCGTCGGCAAATCGCCCAGATCTTCCTCGGCATCCGCCAAGACGATCCATTGCGAGGCGTCCTTCGACTCCCTCACTTCCCGCTCGGTTTTCGGTCCTTCGTCGTGCCGTCCGTAGGCCACCATGCCGGCATCGGCGGCCAGCGCGGCCAGGAGCGGCTGCAGGTCGAGGTAGCGGTTCGAGATGTTGAACGCCAACAGGCCGTGCGCCGCGCGCTTGTCCCGGTAGCGCCGCAACGCCTCGCGCGTGAGGAGGTGGGTCGGCACCGCGTCGGAACTGAAGGCATCCATGACCATCAACCCGTAGCCGTGGTCCGGCGCGTCGCGCAAGCGCAGCCGCGCGTCGCCGAGGACGACCGTCATCTCCTTGGCTTGACAGTCGGCGAGGTAGCTGAAGAAGCGCGGATCGCGGGCCACGCGCTCGACGGCGGGATCGATCTCGTAGAAAGTCCAGGTTTCGTCGGGCCGGGCATAGGCGGCGGTCGCGCCGGCGCCGAGTCCCGTGACGGCGACGCTCGGCGGCAAGATCGCGCCGGGGCCGCGCGAGCGCGCGTCGTAGACGGCGAACACGTCGCCCAGCGGCCCCGCGCGATGGTGATACGACGTCGGCACGCAGGGGCGCATGAGCGTGCCGTCGGGGTTGAGCAGTTGCGACCCGTGGATGGTGCTGCCGTGCGTCAGCTGGCGCACCGGCACGATGCCCTGGAGCTTGAAATCCTGCACGCGCAGGAGGCCGAAGAAGTTCCGCTCGGCGTGGAGCGTTCGACCGGCGTTGGGTCCGATGACAGCCAGGCCGACGAGCGCCGCCGCCAGGGCCGAGGCGAAGCGCAACGGCCGCTCCGCGAAACTCCAGCACGCCAGGGCGGGGACGCCGAAGATCAGCGCCAGCGCGGGCACGCCCATGCTGGCCTCGGTGTTGCGCAGGGCCGCCGCCATGCCGAAGACCATGAGGCCGATGGCGCAGGGCAGGATCAAATCCAGCCAGCGCTGCACGGACGAGGAATCGCGCAAGCCCGGCCCCGGCCGCATCAAGCAGGCCAGCACGAGCATCAGCGGATATTCGAGCGGCCGTCCCTGGAAAATCAGCGGCGCCGCCAACGCCGTGAACAGACCGCCCATCACGCCGCCGACGGAAAGCCACACGTAGAACTCGGTCAAGTGCGTCGGCGCCGGCCGGTCGCGCGCCAACTCGCCGTGGCAGACCATGGCGGCGACGAAAAACGTGACCCAGTGCGGCGGTATGAACAAGGCATGGGTGGTGACGCGCGAGGTGAGCAGCGTGAAACTGATGACCAGCGCCAGGATCGGCAGGGCTTGCACCATCAGCACGTGAGACACCAACGGCCGTCGGGCGAAGACGAGAATGAACGTCAGCAAGTAAAGGGCGAGGGGAACGACCCACAAGAGCGGAATGGCCGCCACGTCGGTGGTCACGAAGGTGGTCATGCCCATGAGCAAACTCGAAGGCACCAGCGCCAGCACCACCCAGCGGACGCGGCGAAAGATCGTCAGTCGTTCCTCGGCCGCCGGGGCCGACGCTGCCACGGGCGGCGAGCGCCAGGCGACCGCGCCGCAAGCGGCCGTCAGGGCTAGCAGCAGGGCGTACCCCCCGGTCCATACCGTATTTTGCAGGGCCAGCGGCAAGTTTGGCTCGACGATGAAGGGATAGCTCACCAGCGCGATCATGCTGCCCAGGTTGCTCGCCGCATAGAGAAAATACGGATCGTGGCCCGCCGGATGGCCGCTGCCCGCGAACCAGCGCTGCAACAGCGGCGCGCTCGCCGACGCCAGGACGAACGGCAATCCCAGCGCGATGCCGAGCAGCCCGAGCAGCCAGAACACCGGATCGACGCCGGCCGGCGGCACCGGCCCTCGTTCGTCCCCCAGCGCCACCGGCAAGACGAGAAAGGCCGTCGAAAGCAGGACCAGATGCACCACGACCTGCGCGCGGACGCCGAGCCAGCGCGACACGGCATAGGCATACAGGTAGCCCGCGAGCAGGGCCGCCTGGAAGAACACCAGGCAGGTATTCCACACTGAGGGCGATCCGCCCAGGCGCGGCAGTACCATCTTGGCGGCCATCGGCTCGACGATGAATATCAACGCCGCGCTGAGGAAGAGCGTGACGGCGAACAGCGACGGCATGAAATCCTCCATCGTCCAGGTTCACGTCTGTGGGACTCGAGTGTACAATGCAGGGCACATCTTTTGCATAGGAAAGGGGCGGACATGGTATCGGCCGACACGAAATCGGTCATCGCGTGTGCCAAGCGGATCTACGCCGAGCAACTGCAGGCGCTGCTGGAGCCTCAGCACCGGGATCGGTTCGTCGCGATTGAGCCGGAATCCGGCGACTATTTCCTGGGCGATACGCTCGACGGGGAATATCCGCTGCTCGGGACGAGTCTGCTGGATGGCCACCGTCTAGAAGTCCACTGCGCGGCCAAAACGGTCGAACTCACGTAATGGGCCGAGCGGAAGAGGGCCAGCCCTATCGCTCGTCCCTTCTGGCCGCACGGCACTCCCCCTGCGTTCTTCCTGGCTCTCCGCGCCAACCTCTGCTAATTTAACGGTTGTCCGCACTCCTACCGTCCTTCCGCGCTTCCGCTTTACTCTCCCACCCGTTCAGTCCGAAGGAGAACCTGCATGAACCTGGCGAAACGTTTCCTCATCGTGTCGGCGCTCGCGCTGACGTTTTTCAGCGCCCTCGGCGCCGACGACAAGGCATCGGCCAAGAAGAAAATCCTCTTCGTCACCCATTCGGGCGGCTTCATCCACGGCTCCGTCGTCCAGGCGGAAGCGGTCCTGAAGGAACTCGGCGCCAAGCACGATTTCGAGGTCGTCACCTATCGCTTCACCGGCGACCCCGACGCCAAGCGCAAGTTCAAGACCAAGGTGGACGGCAAGGACGTCGAGATGGAAGGCACCGCCCTGGACGAATACAGCGCCCGCTTCAAGGGGGCGACCAAGGAACCCGTCACGCGCGCCCAGTGCGGTCGCATCAACGCCGCGACGCTCAAGGACTTCGACGCCGTCTTCTTCTTCACCACCGGCGACCCCGTGCAGAGCGACGACGAAATGACCGCGTTGCTCGACTTCGTCAAGAGCGGCAAGGGGTTCCTGGGCACCCACTGCGCCACCGACACGCTCTACGGCCGCAAGAATTACGGCGACATGATCGGCGCCTACTTCGACGGCCATCCGCTCGGCGGCAAGACCAAGGTCCTCGTCGAAGATCAAAAGCACCCGATCACGCAGGGCCTCGGCGACTCCTTCGAGATCAGCGACGAGTTGTACCAGTTCCGCGATCCGTATTCGCGCGACAAGCTGCGCGTGCTGCTGCGCCTCGACCCGGCTTTCGTCATCCAGGCGCGCGAACGCGAGCAAAAGGGCGTCGAGGACAGTAAGAAGAAGCTCAAGGAAACCATCGCCAAGCTGGAAGGCGACGACGCCAAGAAAGAGGAACTGCAAAAGGCACAGAAGCAGCTGAAGGAGCTGGAAACCAAGAAGTCGTCGATCAAGCGCGAGGACAACGACTACGCGATGGCCTGGGTGCGCGAGTACGGCAAGGGCCGCGTCTTCTACACGGCGCTGGGCCACGGCGACAACG
>JBBSES010000158.1:0-8817 GCA_038239465.1 Gemmatales bacterium | reverse complement strand
CGCGCGCCAAAAAAGGCATCTGTTTGGCGCGCGGGGGGCGTACGCCCCCGGTGGATTGCTTGCGGAGAACCCGGGGGGGATTACGCCGCCCGCTCGCCAGGAGACCGGTTCGGGCAGCTAAAACGCATCGGCTCGCGGTCGCAGGCAAGGGGACGATCATGGGCAGAATGCTCGACGCGCTGAAGCAGCCACACGGCAACCGAAGCCGTTCCGCGGAGACGACGCCCGAACTCGTCGCCGCTTCGGTGTCGGCCGCGGAAGTCGCGCCGCTCGATGCCGAAGAGACCATGCCATTTATCGAGGTGGGCGGAAGGCAGTCGGCCGTCGAAGGCTCTCCCGACGTGATGGCCCAACCGCCGACTCGCCTCGCGGTCGTCGCCGCGCCTCCCGCCGAGGTGGTCGCTAAAGATCCACCGGAGGTCGCTGGGGCCTGGGCGGTGCAGTTCCGCCCCTGGGCCGGCGAGGCGCGATCCATACCCCTGGCCAAGGCGACGCTCGCCGCCGAGTTGATCGCCTACCACCAACCCGAACACGCCGTCAGCGCCCAATATCAGGTCTTGTTGCAGGGACTGCTCGGGCAACTGCCCTCGGCCGGGGGACGATTGCTGCTCTTCACGGCGCCGGCGCCATGGGGCGGCACGACCACGGTCATGCTCAACCTGGCGATCACCGCCGCCCGTCAGGCGGGCCGCCGGGTCGCCGTCATCGACGCTAATTTGCGCCGGCCCGCGCTGGCCGAACGGCTGGGCATCGCGCCGACGCCAGGCCTGCGCGACGTGCTGGCCGGCACGGTGCCTTTGCAGCGCGCCCTGCAGAACGCCGGCACGCCGAACCTTCAGGCGTTAGCGGCCGGCGGCAAGGGCGACGACATGCGCTTGCCCTTCGACTGGCTGCTGCCCACCCTTCGCCAGCTGCGCGACCAATTCGACCTGGTCTTCATCGACGCGCCCTCGTGGAACGAAGGCTCGGAGGTCAGTGCCCTGGCTGCCACCTGCGACGCGGTCTACATGGTCCTGCATCAGCCCGGGGCCGACGATGCGAAGACTAGCCCGCCTCTGTTGCGGCAGCCGCCGAGCAATTTGTTGGGGTGCATTCTGACGGTGCGCTGATTCGCATCGTCCGATCAGTGCAAATTGTAGCCGCGGGCTTTAGCCTGCGGTTTTCCCTTTGGCCCGCGGAGGCCGAGGCACCGCGGGCTAAAGCCCGCGGCTACCGTGCGTTCGACAAGCAATTTGGCGTCATCACCGCGCCGCGAACGGCGACGGCCCAAGGACCGGCACGCCCGGCAAGCGGCCCGCCTGCGGCACCAGGTTCGGAATGATCTGGAAGATGGCCCCGAAATCGTTGGTCACGGCGTTGTAGGTCACGCCTACCGTGACTTGCACGTCGGTGCCCATGCGCGTCAGCGATAGATAGTTCGACAGGCTTTGCGACGTGCCGAAGTCGTAGACCGAGGCGGCGGAAATGGCGTATTTCGGGCTGAAGACGTAGCTGACGGCGCCGGTGACGGCCTTACTCTGCAACGGATCGATCTGCCGATAGCCGACGTAGAAATTGGTCCGATCGGGGCGATTGAAGTACAGGCCGACGGTCGTCAAGCGCGTGCCGTCCTGGATGGGATCGTACCAGCCGGTACTCTCGAAAGTGGTGCGGTCGCCGATGTTCCAGGTGTAGGCGTATTGCAGGAAGGCGAAGGTGCTGCCGAAATTGTCCTGCGTCGGATGCGGGAAGTAGGTGGCCGACAGGTCGAGGCTCATCCAGTCGGTGATGTGCTGCAAGCCGGGATAACCGCGCTTGGTCTGCCAGCGCTGGTTGACCGACATTTCCAACTCTTCGATGCTGTCCAGCGTATCGACGCGGTTGTCCACCAACCGGCGGATGGCGTAAAACTGCGGGTTGTACAGGGTCGAGTTTTGCAGGGCGAAGCCGTGGGCCGGGTTGATGATCGGCTGAAGCGGCGTGATGTCGCGCAAGGCCTGATCGGTGGCGTCGTCGTTGATGCGGTCCAGCTGCGGCAGGCGGTAAAACGGCGTATCCGAGTGGGCGACGAAGAAGTTGCTGGCCAAGGTGATCTTGTGGTTGACGCCATTGACGTTGAATAGCTCGCTCTCGATCTCGGGATAGAGGCGCGTGAACGGGATGCTGCCGCGGACGCCGACGGCGCCGTAGAACCGACCGCGCGAGTTGTCGGTATCGCTGGCGGGATAGGTCAGGCTGCTGTTCAGGTAGTTCGTATATTCCGTCAATTCGACGATGCCGTAGGGCACGACCTTGAACGGGCCGGCCTGCAGCGGCGCGCTCAATTCTTGCCGGAGATCGAAGCGGCCCAGCGTGATCGAGGTATCGGTCGAGGTCAGGGGCGGCGGCGGTTGCTGCGTCGGATGCAGGTGCGCGTAAGCGACGTTGGCGTTCGCGTTGTACGTGAGCCGATCGAAGAACGACAGGCCGATGAGATGGCCGTCGGCGCGCGGCAGCCATTCGGTTTCCGTCACCCAACGGCGGATGTTCGGCTCGGCCAGCACGGTCCAGGCCCAGACGTCTTGCTGCTGCTTGACGTAGAGGAACGTATCTTGGTTGCGCTCGTTGTCGAACTCGGCCTTGTAGTACTGTTCCAAGAAATTCTTGTCGCTGAGGACCGAGGTTTGGCCCTGCACCGTGAAGCCGTAGGGCAGTTCCCAGACGTTTTCGCGGGCGGTGAAGCGGCCGCGATAGATGGGGTGGTTGTCGAACTGGCCCCGGCCGCCGCCGAGTTGATCGACGCCGGTGTCGCGGATGCCCCAGGCCTTGACCAGCCCGGCGTACTCGGTCTTGGTGCCCGTGAAGAATTCCTCGCGGCCGCCGAAGTCGAAGTTGGTGCCCAGCGCGGGGCCACGCTCGCTCAGGTAATCCACGTCGAACCGCCAGTTCGTGCCCTTGAGCGGGTCCATGCCGAGCAGTTCGTAGATGTCGAAAGTGGCCCAGGCTTGATAGCCAAAGACCTGGCTATAGCCAGTGCCGACGCTCTTGAGCGGGCCGAGCGGATTGCGCGCGTTGCCGGCGAGGTAGGGCAGGTAGAAGACCGGCACGTCGGCCACCTCGAAGAAGACGTTTTGCCCCTTGAAGTAAAGCTCTTCTTCCGTCTCCTCTTGCTGGGTATCGCGGTTGACGAAGGCGCGACCGAAGATGGAACGGCGCGTGCGGCGCTCCGTGTGCAGGTCGGCATCCTTCACGTAGATCTTGATGCCGGGGTCCGACGGCAGGCGGCTGGCCCACATTTCGGTGTTCTTGCCCTGGAAATCGTTGGGGCCGAGCTGCACCAATTCGTCGGCGCGGAAGTGGATCGGGTCGGGAATGTTGGGGCGGCGGAATTCGAGGTCGCCGCTGACGGCGACGGCGACGTTGCGACCCACGTCGTAGTAGACCTCGTCGGCGCGCAGCGTGCGCGTGGTGTTTTGCGGGCTGGTCTGGCGAATCTCGACGTTGCCGGCGAGGTAGAACTCTAGCTCCTTGGACTCTTCCCCTTTTCCCTTGGGATCGGCGATCTTGCCGAACAACCCTTGATTGTTTCCCTTGGTCCAAAAGACCAGGCGGTCGGCGTCGATATCGATCATGCCGACGTTTTGCAGATTGCGCACGAGAAGACTGATACCGCCACTGACGACGATGGCCTGCTCGCCGTTAGGTTGCGGAAAACTCTGCGTCTGAAACGGGGCACTCGTGCGCGGCCGTACCTGCACGATGCGCGGCGGCCCGGCGGCAGGCGGCGGCCCGGCGGGCGGCTTCGGCACCAGGGGAGGAGGCGACGGGCCGCCCGGCGCTGGCGGCTGCAAGCTCGGGCTGCTCGGCACGGGCGCGATGGGATTGCCGCCCGCGTCGCGCGCCGGCACTGGAGCGGGCGGCACCACGACGGCCGGGATGAGTACCGGCGCCGCGGCCCCCTCGGCCGGCGCGATGGCCTGGGCGGGGACGACGACCGGCCCCGAAGGGCCGGTCGCCATCTCCTTGTTGGACGTCTGCCGTACTCCCGCCGAGGGCTTCGGCGGGACCGGCGGCTTCACCGGCGCCGCCGGCGGGTCCGGCGCTCGGGCCGGGGGCGCTCCCGGCGTGCGTTCCCGAAGCGCCTGCTGATAGAACGGGTCGGCCGGGCGTGCCTCTTGCAGCACTTTCGCCCCGTGCGACCGGATACGCAGCTCGCCGCGCGTGTTCAAGTCGAGGAGCGCCTTGGCCCCCGCCTTGCCTTCCGCGCCGCTTTCCAGCTTGACCTCGCCGTCGCCATATACCTGGACGTGCAGGATGCGCGTCTGACGATAGCGGGCCTCATCGACCCAAATGACCGCCTGCTTGGTGCGCAGGTTGACGAGGCTGTGCTCCACGAGCACCTTGCCTTTAAGCAGGACGACCCGTTGCCCTCCCTCGGTCCAGGTGACGATCTCGTCGGCGTTGAGGGTGATCGGGGCGGCCTCTCCGGGGATGTTGCGCGACAGCCGCAGGAATTCCTGGGCCGTGACCAGGGGTCCGGCCCCCAGCATGGCCAGCAGGGCCAGGCCGAAGACGAACACTGGTGGTTGACGTAGCTTCGCCACGGTGCCTCCGATTGCCGTTGCCGGGTCTCCCGCGTCCGCGACCTGCCCCGGCCGATCGATCCGGGTCTCGGTACCGACGCGCGAGATGAAAAGGCGGAACGTGCGAGCGGCGGAAGATACAAAAGCGCCAAAAAATGTCAAGCTCAATGCCCCAGTGGCCGAAGGGGCAGCGCGAGAAACAGCAAGCAGTGGGAGAGCTAACTTTCGCGGCGCGCCAGTTGCCCGCAGGCGGCCGCGATATCGTTGCCCAGCGAGCGGCGGATCGTGACGACGAAGCCCGCGGCGCGTAAGCTCGCGGCGAATTCGCGGCGGCGCTCCGCACTCGTCGCGGAAAGTCCTCGGGCGTCTTCGATGGAGTTGTATGGGATGAGGTTGATATGGACCGATAGACCACGCAGGTAGTCGATGAGCGCTTGCGAATCGTCTTCGTCATCGTTGACGCCATCGAGCAGCAGCACCTCGATCATCAGCGGCCGACCCTGGATGGCGGTCACGTCCGCGATGGTCGCCCGCAATGCATCGAGTGAATAGCGCCGCGCCAGCGGAATGATGCGTTCGCGCCGCTCCTGCCGGGCGGCGTGCAGGCTCAGGGCCATGCCCAGACGCGGAAAGCGCCGGGCACAGCGCGTCATCGCCTCGGGAATGCCGACCGTGGAAACGAGGACGCGGCCCGGCGTCAATCCGAAACCGCGCGGCGACAGCAAGGCTTCCAACGCTTCGCCGACGGCCTCCTCGTTGTGGAACGGCTCGCCCATGCCCATGAAGACGACGTTGCGGACGCTCCTGCCTTCCGGCCGCAAGAGAAGGTTGGCCTGAATCACTTGGTCCAGGATTTCGTCCCTGGAGAGGTTAACCACCGCCGCCATTTGCCCCGTCGCGCAGAAGGTACAGCGCACGGCGCAACCGACCTGCGACGACACGCAAAGGGAGGTCCGCCCCGAGTCGATCCGCAAGAGGACTGTTTCGAGGCGTTCGCCACGCGCCGTTTCGAACAACAGCTTGCTGGCGCCGTCGAAGCGCGAATCGCGACGGCTGACGAGGTCGAGCGCGTGGAAGGAGATTTCCGATTGAAAGACGTGCCGCGCCGACTCGGGCAGAGTGAGCAGCGCTTCGACGGGAGTGCGTTGTTTCTTATAGATGGCGTTGCGGAACTGGCGCAGCCGTTCCGGTTGCACGCGGCAACGGCGGCGCAGGTCATCCAGGGCGACGGCGTCGTGAATGCTGGTCATGCGCCGATCCATCTTGTTTACGTTTCGCGTACTCCGCGCTTCCCTATCGGGTCGCGGCCTAAACGAGAGCTTGTTTGGCTTCCAGTTCCTGCCAGCGCGCGTACAACTTTTCGACTGCTTCCTGCGCCTGTTGCAAGCCCACGCAGCACGCCTGCAAGCGCGCGTGATCGCCGTCGCGCCCGGCGGCTTCCACTTCCTGCTGACGGGCTTCCACTTCTTGCTCGGCGGCCATGATCTGTGCCTCCATCGCCTCCCACTCCTGCTTTTCCGCATACGACAAGCGGCGGCCCTTGTCCTTCGGCGCCTTGGCCGCCTTAGCAACGGGAGCAGCCGCCTTGACCTTCGCCTCCCGCGCCTCGCGCTGGGCGGCGATCCACTGCATGTAGCTGGCGAACATGCGGGCGCCGCCGTCGCCGTCCAGGCCGATCAGTTCGGTGCAGAGGCGATCGAGCAACGAGCGATCGTGCGTCACCAGCACCAGGGCGCCGGGGAACTCGGCCAGGCTCTCTTCCAGTACTTCCAAAGAAGCGATGTCGAGGTCGTTGGTCGGTTCGTCCAGCAGGAGAACGTCGGCCGGTTGCAGCATGAGTCGGGCGATCAGCACGCGCGCCTGTTCGCCGCCGGAGAGGTCGCCGACGGGCAGTTCCATCTGCTCGACGCGGAAGCGAAAGCGCTTGGCCCAGGCGGTGATGTGATAGGAGCGCTCGCGGTAGACCACCACGTCGGCGTTCGGCGACAGCGCCCGTGCGAGGGTCATGCCGCGATCCAGTTGGCGGCGGTCCTGGTCGAAGGTGACGACGCGCAACCCGTCGGCCCATTCGACGCTGCCGGCGTCGGGGGCCAGCTGCCGCGCCAACGCTTTCAGAAGCGTCGATTTGCCGCTGCCGTTCGGCCCGAGCAGTCCGAGCTTCGCGCCCGGCGTTAGCGTGAAAGACAGGTCGGCGAACAGAGGCCGGCCACCCAGCGCTTTCGTCACCCCTTTGACGGCGATCAGCTTGGCCGACTTGCGTCCGGTAGCCACGAAGTCGATGTCGGCCGCGTTCGTCTGCGCCGTGCGCGACTGCAGGGATCGCAGGTCGCCGATCATCTTGACGGCGTCCTGCGTGCGCGACGCCGACTTGCCCGTGCGCGCCGCCGCGCCGCGGCGCAGCCATTCCACCTCGCGGCGCACCTTGTTCGCCAGCGCCACTTCCTGCCGCGCCTGGCCGGCGAGAAACTCCTCGCGCCGGCCTAAAAATTCGCTGTAATTGCCGTCCACGCGCAGGAAGCCTTGCGGATAGACGCGGTCGAGTTCCACGATCTGATTGGTGACGTTTTCCAGGAAATAGCGGTCGTGGCTGACGACGACATAGGCGAACGGGGCGTCGCGCAACAACTCTTCGAGCCAGAGAATGCCTTCGAGGTCGAGGTGATTGGTCGGCTCGTCGAGGAGCAGGAGGTCGGGTTGGCGCACCAGTTCGCGGGCCAGCGCCAACCGTTTGCGCCAGCCGCCGGACAGGGTGCCGGCCTTCTGGTCGCGCGCCGCGAAGCCGAGCTTGGTGCGGACGATGCTGACGCGCGTCGCTCGTTCGTGTTCTTCCACGTCTTCATCGCTGAGGGCATCCGTCAACACTTCCTCAACGGTGTGTTCGGAGTCGAAGCGTTCCTCTTGAGCGAGGTAGCCGAGGCGCGTGGTTCGCCGCGGCGCCACGGTGCCATCGTCCGGCGTATCGAGGCCCGCCAGCAGTTTGAGCAAGGTCGATTTGCCCGAGCCGTTGGGTCCGATCAAGCCGACCCGTTCGCCGGCGCGCAGATCCAGCGCGATATCGGCGAACAGCGGTCGCGGCCCGAAAGTCCTGGTCAAGCCCTGTGCGCTGAGAAGCACGCTCATCGAGGTCCCCTGAAACACCATGCCGGCCATTCGGCATCCGGGTATTGTCCGCGATCGCGCCCAAGGCGGCAACGGCACCTCTTTCCCGATAGCCGCTAGCGGGCTATGCTGGCACCAACCAACTTCCTGCCATTCCTCCGAAGTAAGGGCCCTTCCATGCGCAAACGACTCCTTATCGTTCCCCTTCTCCTGCTGGCCGCCTCCACGGCGCGTTCGGCCGACGACGCGATCTTCCCGGCCGACGCCAAGCTCAAGGTCGAATCGGCGGACGGGGAGGGGGGCGAAGGCCCGGCGTGGCACCCGGAACTCGGCGTCTTGACGAGCGGCAATGGTCATATCTGCCGTCTCGACCGCAAGGGCAAGTCGAGCGTCCACCGCAAGGACGCCGGCACCAATGGCCTGCTCTTCGACGCCAAGGGCCGCCTCCTGGCCTGCGAACCGACTCAGCGGCGCGTGACGCGCACCGACGCCGATGGCAAGATCACCGTCCTCACCGACAAGTTCGAGGGCAAGCGCTACAATCAGCCGAACGACGTGACGGTCGATTCGCAGGGCCGCATCTATTTTTCCGACCCGCGCTACGGTCCCAGCGCCGGCAAGGACATCGTCGATGACCAGGGACGCATCATCGAAGGGGTCTATCGCATCGATCCCGATGGCAAGGTGACGCGCGTCATTGGCCGGGAGTTGGAACGGCCCAACGGCGTCCTCGTCTCGGCCGACGACCGCTATTTGTACGTCGCCGACAACAATAACGACAACGTGGGCGGCGCCCGAAAATTGTATCGCTTCGACCTGGCCAAGGACGGGGGCGTCGATTTGAAGAGCAAGAAGCTCATTTACGATTGGGGCAAGGGCCGGGGACCGGACGGCGTCAAGCAAGACCAGCAAGGACGTCTCTACGTTGCCGCCGGACTGAACAAGCCGAACCTGCCGGCCGAGCCTGCCGACGACGTGAAGGGCGGCATTTACGTCCTCAGTCCCGAAGGCAAGCTCCTCACCTTTCTGCCGGTGCCGCGCGACGAGGTGACGAATTGCGCCTTCGGCGGCGACGACTTGAAGACGCTTTACATCACGGGCGGCGGGACGCTGTATAGCATTCGTACTGGCACGCCGGGGCGGGTGTTGTGGCCGGCGGCGAAGTGAGGCAGTGGCG